>JAZNEO010000229.1:0-2110 GCA_045588685.1 Candidatus Avelusimicrobium sp.
ACACAAACACGAAAATCGTATTGTCAAACCATCCTTCTTCTTGGGCACATTTTAATAATTCTCCGATAGACCAATCCGCAAATTAAAGCGTATTTTTAAATTGATCGTCCCATGTTTTGCCCTTATATTTATCAAATTGCGGTAACGTGCGTGCAAACGGAGAATGTGTAATGCCGGTAAATACCATTCCCATTACTTGTTTAGGCAAATGCATTTTAACTTGGTCCGCTCCGAACATCAATCCATCGTAGTCATAGCCGAACGGAGCGCGGTCGATATAAGGAAGTAGCTCCTTCATATCTTCCCAACCATAACTGCCTTGCACGCCTAAATAGGAAGCCAAAGAACATAACCTGTATGAATCTCGGTGTGAAGTTTGGGCAAAGAATGGATACCATCCTTTCTCCGCCAAAGCACCGGGAAAGCGGAAAAAACTAGATAGTTCTAACCCGTAGCCAAACATCGGCAGTCCCGGCACCAAGGGCACACTTGCCAAAACGCCGGCAAAACCGAAAATACTGCGCAACCCTACCGCATAGGCATTGGTAAAATTCACGCCGTTCTTTACAATTTCATCAAATACGGGAGTTACCCCGAAATGATTTCCCGATAAAGAATCCACATAATAGGGGTGCCAGCCTTCTAACAATACGATAAAGATATTAATGTCTTGGGCTTTGGAAGTTTTCAGCGGGCGGCGCATCAACGGATACGTCGGATCTTCTACTTTTTCATTGGCTCCGATAAATTGTTGTTGTGCAATGGAAAATGCCTTTTCCACCGGAAAATCATTGTGAATATCTACGCTTCCTTTTCGGCCTACTTGATAGGCGGTAAAAACGCCGTTTAGTGTAAGTGCCGCCGCCGCAGGAGAAGAAGCATATTGGTAAACATCGGCAATTCCGATCGGTTTGCCGGTGCCCAAATGTCCTCGAATGCCCAACAAAATAAAAATGATACAGGCTCCTAATTTGAACAATTCTCCTTTTGCATAGTACGGATCAAAAATATAACGGTATTTAAAAATCTTGTGTACCCAAATACTGGCTAAAATAAACAAAACAAATAATAGGAGCAAAGGCAACAGCGCTTTTGTCAAAGCAAAGTGTATTACAAATCCCCAGTCGGCAGAGACTTGCAAAATCTCTTCTGCAATATGTCGTTTTACATATGGAAAATAAATTAAATCTGCAATTAAGAAACCGCTCATTACAATAAGCTCAGTTATCAGAAATAGCACACAGGATTTCACATAACGCACTGAATTGACAGGTAAATTCAACAGCAAAATAACCGGCCCCATAAACAGGGCCACCATGCTTAAGTCAAAGCGCATTCCATTTAAAAAAGCACTCCAAATAGCTGAGGTTGTCAAAGAAGAAAAGGTGGGATGATACAAAACATATAAAATCAAACGAAACGCCGAGAACAGTATCATCGCTAGCAAGATAAAAATTATTGAAAGTTTTAAGCGGAAATCAGTTCTTTTAGGTTTTTTAATCCACATATTAGTCGGCCTCGTTAATATGAAGTTCTTTTTTTTCCTGCTCAGTAGCCAAAGCACGTAACTCATTTTTCACTTCATCAGATAGCGTTGGGTCCGTCAACAAAGCCGCAATGGTACTTTGGGTAGGCACTAATGTTTTCCCCAACAAATGCAACCTGCGCAACAGCTCTATCGTTTTCTCTTTATTGGCAAAGACTAACTGTTTTTGTCGCGTAAGCTCTGCATGAAAATGCGTGGTAAAATGCTGTTTAAATTGTAATTTTTCCATGAGGGCAATCACATCGGCACGTAACTTCTTTTCTTCTTGAAAAAGAGTTCCCAAACGATCTACTTTTTCCGTTAATACTTCCTCATCCGTTTTAGGGGCTGCTTGCGAAGCAGGAGAAGGGGGGAAAGCTTTCGCACCTAAACCCGCAGCTCCGTCATATTCTTTTCCGGTAAATACGGGGCAAATGTTACGATAATCGCACCAACGACATTTGTTTTCATCCGGTGCAGGCGCGAACTTGCCCGCCCGAATAGCATCAGCTACGCCCAATACCCGTTGCCAAAATTCGTAAAGGGATTTGTCATCACTGCGCTCGAAGGTCATTTCTTGCAAGG
>JAZNEO010000230.1:0-1607 GCA_045588685.1 Candidatus Avelusimicrobium sp.
ACTCCTTTGGCTGCTAATTTATCTAATAATTCTTGCGTAAAATGAAAACCTGCCGTGGGGGCCGCAATAGAACCTTCGTATTTGGCATAGACGGTTTGATATCGTTCTTTATCCGTAGACAGGCTGGGGGTCAATCCTTCATGTTTGCGGGCTTTTTCAATGTCCACCGGAAGAGGCACCAGTCCGTGTTCATGACAAAAAGGTAAAATATCTTCCTGATTAAAACGAATCAGCACTTCGTTATTTCCCGTTTTGCCCAACATGGTGCCAGTTAAACCGTCGCCGAAATCCAGCTCTGCATTTTCTTTATAATCACGTGTCAGCGTGGTCCAAACATACGGGTCTGCCTGTGGGCGCACCAATAAAATTTCTACTTTTCCGCCGGTAGCTTTGTGCGCAAATAATTTGGCTGGAAATACTTTAGTATTATTGAGCGCCAGCACATCTCCCGGTTGAAAATAATCGGCGATATCCCGAAAAATACGGTTTTCAATGGTTTGAGTGTCTCGGTGTAAGACCATTAAGCGGGAACTGTCCCGAGGAGTGGCCGGTTGCTTGGCAATTAAGGGATCAATATTAAATTGTTTGAAACGTTCAAACGCCATAATACCTCACAAAGTAGTCAAATCCGATGAAGGGAAATAGTTGCTTAAAATGTGCTTATAATCTTTGCCTTCTTGGGCCATTCCTTTGGCTCCGTCTTGACACATGCCGATTCCGTGCCCATAGCCGCGGCCGGCAAAGCTAAAGCCGGAACTTACTTTTTTAATATCCGTAATTTTACAGCTTTTTAACAAGGAAGCTCCTACCGCCAAACGGAACTGTGCACAAGAGAGGGTTTTGCTCCCTTGCTTGGTGGTAAATTGCAGGGTAACTGCCCGCTTGGTATGGGTTTTTTCCTGTACTTTGATTTTGGTTACCGAGCCAGAAAGGCCGTTTTTATTTACAAATTTGTTGATAGAGTTTGAAGGAATTGTATTGCTCCAGGTGTAACTTTTGCTGTGAGTGTCAGTGGAGCAAGAGGCCCCTTGCAATGGTTTAATGGTGGCTTGTTTACTGCCCGTCCAAATCTTTGCATCATCCGTGCCGCCGCCGCAGTTAGCATGATAGTAGGTGTTAAATAATTCCCCTTTGTATTTGAGCACTTTTCCTTGGGTTCCTTCTACGGCTTGGCGCACACTATCATATACTTTGGCTGAGCCTTTATACATTTGACTTCGCACATCATTATATAGGTCAAAATCTATTTTCTTATTGTTTTGAATTTGCATCAAAGTGTAGGTGCGGGCCGCTACCGCCTGTGCTTTGAGTGCTTCAATGGGCCAAGAATAACTCATTTCATAGGGGAGCACCCCTAACAAGTAGTTCTCTAAATCGGTATATTCCACTACGCGGAAGGTATTTTTGGCAGGGATCAAATAAAATTTACCGGTATAGGTATTTTTCTGAAACGTTAAGATGACATCCGTATCAGGTTCTATCACCAAAGTATCTTCACTGGTCAGCGCACCGATTTGTAATTTCCCTTTGCGCCAAAGGATATCAATTGTTTCCGGGCGGCTTACCTTATATTTTTTGGAGCTATTTAACGCATAAATATATACGCG
>JAZNEO010000231.1:0-5981 GCA_045588685.1 Candidatus Avelusimicrobium sp.
GCTGTGTATAACAATTCGCTGATCCCAAATGCCGTTTATACCTTCCCCGAATTGGCCTGTGTGGGGATGAGCAAAGCACAGGCCCAAACACAAGGCATAGTAATCAAACTCCATAAATCATATCTCTTGGCAAACGGTCGCGCCCAAACGATGGACGAAACTGAAGGTTATGTGGAACTCATCAGCCAAGCCGATACCGGTAAATTATTGGGGGCGAACTTGGCCGGGGCACACGCTTCTGAATTAATTAGTACTGTAACGGTGGCCGTAGAAGCTGGTTTAACCGTTTCCCAATTTCAACAAGTGGTTTTTCCGCACCCCACCTTAAGTGAAGCAATTGGGGAGGCTTCAGCCAAATGAAACGCCCGATTGCCATCGTACTAGTCCGGCCGCGCGACCCTAATAATATCGGGGCGGCCGCCCGTGCAATGGCAAACTTTGGCTTGTTTGATTTGCGTGTAGTAGAACCCTATGAGCCGTCTTGGCGGACTGCAGTCAGTGCCGTAGGTGCCGCCGACATTATGCAAAAAGCGCGGCTGTTTAATACACTGCCGCAAGCCTTAGCTGATTGTACAGTCACCATAGCAACGACGGCACTTAAAAACCGTCGCCTAAATGAAAAAATTGTAGCACTGCCCGACTTTCCTGCTTGGATTAACACACAACCGGCGGGTAAATTAGCCATTGTATTTGGGAATGAAAAAACCGGGCTTTCCAATGAAGATATTGAATTATGCAATGCAGCCATGCATATTCCCACCACAGCCAAACAACCCTCTATTAATTTAGCTCAAGCGGTTATTTTGACTTGCTATGAACTCGCCCGCGGACAAGTTCCCCCGCGCGGCAAAAGCGCACTCAAAGCGGCTACTTTTTCACAAGTGGAATTGGTGATTGACGAATTGGAAGGGCTTACTCAATACGTACACTTTAAGCAAGACTATACCGCTAAGCAACGCAAGGCCATTTTACGCAAATTAATACAGCGCGGCGAACTGTCCAAAGGAGATCTGTTTTTCTTAAAGAAATTTGCGGCACATATTCATAGCACATTAGCCCGTAAATAAACGGGCTTTTTTGTGCCCGCTGATACGCTCGAAAATGTTACAATATAACCGAGCAAGGAGCAATCATGCAACCGAATATACTGGTCATTAATCCGGGATCCACCTCTGATGATATAGGCTATTATCGGGGAAATGAAGCCGTTTTTGAAGTAACGGTGCGCTATTCGCAAACCGATTTGGAACCTTATGACGAAAAAAATGTTACAGAGCAATTGCCTCTGCGTAAAAAAGTCATTTTGGATTATTTACTAGATCATCAAATCCCTTTAGAAGAAATTGATGCAGTCATTGGCCGCGGCGGGTTTATCCGCTCGGTGGAAGGCGGCGTCTATGCCGTCAACGATCAAATGGTTTCCGATTTAGAGACTGGCCGTTACGGGGGTATCCACGCGTGCAATTTGGTCTGCATCTTAGCACGTGAAATTGCCAAATATGCCCACTGCCCCAGCTTTATTGCTAATCCAGTTGTAATTGATGAAATGCAACCCATTGCCAAATACAGCGGTATGCCGGGTAATCCGCGCGTATCCATTTTCCACGCATTAAGCCAGAAACGGGTTGCCCGTCTGATTGCAGAAAAATTAGAGCGCACGTACGAAGAAATTAATTGTATTGTCGCACATGGGGGAGGGGGTGCCTCCGTCGGCGCGCACAGACATGGCAAAGTGATTGATGTGAGCCACGGCTATGAAGGCGACGGCATCATGACCCCCCAACGTAGCGGCGCGGTGCCTTGCTCGAAACTGGTGGAAATGTGTTTCTCCGGCAAATATACCCAAAAAGAGATCCGCCTGATGTTACGCGGTAAGGGCGGTTTGGTGGCTTATACCGGCACGTACGACGTAAAAGAATTGGAAGAATTTATTAAAACCGGCCAAAAACGTCCGGGCTCCTTAATTCATTGCACGCAAGAACAAGCCAAAGAGGCCTTAGATGCCATGATTTATCAAATGGCTAAAGAAATCGGTGCTATGGCCGTGGTGCTGGAAGGAAAAGTGGATTTTATTGCTTTAACGGGCGGGCAGATGTATAGCAAATATATTCCGCCTGAAATCGGGCGGCAAGTGGGTTGGATTGCCCCTATTTATGTGTTCCCGGGCAGCGAAGAAAAAGATGCCCTGCGCGACGCAGCACGCCGCGCTTTAGAAAATCCCTCTATAGTAAAACATTATTCGTAAAGGAGTCATAACATGAAGTTTAAGAGTTTTGAAGACCTGATTAATCAGGTAAAAGGAAAATCAAATCGTGTCGTCGTCCCCGGCGCCAACAATTCCGAAGCGTTGCAAGCCATCAAAATGGCGGATGAAAACGGCTTGATTTCTCATGGTATTTTAATTGGTCCTATCGCCCAAGTAAAAGAAATGGTAAAGAAAATCGGATTGCCGGAAGAAAAATTCGATTTCATCGATTGCGAAGATGTACCCACCATGTGCAAATTGGCTGTAGATCAAATTCTGGCCGGAAAAGGTGATTTCCTGATTAAAGGATTGGTAGATACAAAATACTACATGAAAGCTATTTTGAACAAAGAAGCTCACTTAGTACCGGAAGGTGCTTTGTTGTCTCACTTCGTTTTATATAGCACCCCGAAATACCATAAACCTTTTGCTGTTACGGACAGTGCTGTAGTAATTGCGCCTACGTTGGAACAAAAAGCTAAAATTATTCAAAACGCCGTCAACACCATGCACAAATTGGGTTTGCAAACCCCCAAAGTGGCTTGCGTATGCCCGGTAGAAAAAGTGAATGAGAAAATCCCCAGCACCGTCGATGCTGCCACTTTAGCTCAAATGAACGGCGAAGGGAAAATCACCGGTTGTGTAGTGGAAGGACCTTATGATTTTTATATCTCCATGTCTGCCCAACGCGCAGCTGAAAAAGGAATCACGGGCAAACAAGTAGCCGGCGATGCTGATATTTTGATGTTGCCGGATTTAGACGCGGCCAACCCGCTTTACAAAGCCTTAGCTTTCTTTGGAGATCACATGGAAGCGGCGGCTGTACTGGTCGGGCCGAAAATTCCCGTCATCTTGCCCTCCCGCGCAGATGACCCGAAAGTCAAACTCAACGCTATTGCGCTGTGCTCTTTCTTAAAAGATCAAAAATAACCGTTTAGGAGGCCGGACTATCCGGCCTCCCTTTCTTATGTACGAAAAATTGCTTGCGTTTCTAAATCGGCATTACCGCCGATACCACGATGTGTTGTTTTATATTTGCACCTTGGGAATTATTGCTATTACCACGGTAGCGGCCGTGCATATCTCCAAACAAAAAGACAGTTTAGATTTACAAAATTCTTATACCAAAGAAATTGCCGTTTCTCAATTTAGGATTCAAGAAAAACCCATTTATATTGCTCTGCAAGAGTTAGGACTCACCAACCGTGAAGTGCTAAATATCGTAGAAAAATTAAATTCCGTAACCGATACCCGCAAACTGCAACCGGCAGACAGCTACACTATTTCTACCACTACGGATGGTCGCTTTGCGATGCTACTGCTTCACCGGGGACTAAGTCACTATTATGTGGCCGATGTAGCCGGACAATTAGTAGCCGGCGTATCGGATATGGAAGTAAAAACCCGCGTTAAACATACAGCCGGAAAGATTGAAGGGTCTCTTTTCCAGTCCATGCTCAAAGATGACATTACCACCTCGCTGGTATTGGATTTGACTGATGCTTTTTCCTGGGCAATTGATTTTAATACAGAAACCCGCAACGGTGATGAATTTGCCGCCGTGTGGGAAGAAAACTATACGGCAGACGGCACCATTACCAGTCAAGAACTGGTAGCGGCCTATTATAAGGGCCAGGCGGCCGGAGAGCATTACGCTTTTTACTATGAGGATGAATTTTTTGACCAGACCGGTAAAATTAGCAAAAAAATGTTCTTAAAATCGCCTATTAGCTTTCGCGGGGTGCGTATTACATCGCGCTTTAATCCAAATCGTATGCATCCCATTTTGCGCATCCGCCGGCCGCATTTGGGAATTGATTATGCCGCCCCTGTAGGAACACCGATTCAAGCAGTGGCCGACGGAGTAGTTACTTTTGTTGGCAATAAAGGCGGCTTTGGCAAATACATGGAAATACGTCACGCCAATAATTATGTTACCTCGTACGGTCACTTAAGCCGCTATGCCTCCAAGGCCAAAAAAGGCAACAAGGTCAAACAGGGCGATACCATCGCTTACGTTGGTTCTACGGGGTTATCTACCGGTCCGCATTTAGATTTTCGTATCAAAGAAGGCAATAAATTTGTAGACTTTTTAAAGATGAAAAATCGCAACTCTGCGCTACGTTCCATTACCCAAGAACAGCGCGAGGACTTTGAACAAGTAAAAGCATTGTATTTGAAATCTTTACAAGAGGCGCGGTCCGATGCCCATTTGCCTCAATTGGAAGCGGCCGCGAAACAGGAGTCAATATGAAGAAACGTATTGCTTTGACCGGAGGCCCCAATGGCGGTAAGACCACGGCCCTATCGGTACTCAAAGAAACATTTGGAAATAAAATTGAACTGGTGCCGGAAGCGGCCACGCTGATTTTCAGCGGCGGTTTCCCGCGCAAAGACGGCAGCCGCGCACATGTGGAAGCCGCTCAACGCATTATTTTTTATACGACCCAGCAATTAGAAGAACTGGCGCTGAAAACCTCACCGGCTGATTTGATTATTTGCGACCGGGGTACCGTGGACGCGGCAGTATATTGGCCGGGCGGTATTGATGCATTCTTTGCCGATATGGGCACTACGCTTGATGAGCAACTGGCCCGTTACGATGCGGTTATACACCTTTCCCCCCCGCTCAAGGCTGAGTTCTACCAATCTACCAATGTCCGTACGGAAAGCTTGGCCGAGGCCTCTGCCATTGACCGTAAAATTATGAAAATTTGGGAACGCCACCCCAACCGCATGGTCCTGCCTTCTATGGAACATTTCTTCCAAAAAGCGGGCATCATCAAAGATTTTATTGAAACATTAATTCCTCAGGAGAAAAAATAATGAGTAAAAAGAAAATCGTTTTAACCGGCGGCCCCAGCGGCGGCAAAACAACTGCCTTATCTATTTTGTAAGAAACTTTTGGCAGCAAGATTGAAATCGTGCAAGAAGCGGCCACGCTGATTTACAGCGGCGGTTTCCCGCGCAAAGACGGTAGCTCTGCTCATGTGGAAGCGGCCCAGCACATTATTTTTTATGCCGTACATCAACTAGAACATTTGGCCGATGTCACCAGCAATGCACAAATCATTGTATGTGACCGCGGCTCTATTGACGGAGCGGTGTATTGGCCGCACGGACCGGAAGATTTCTTCAAAGCCATGGACAGCAGTTTAGAGGCCGAACTGGCCCGCTATGATGCGGTATTACACTTATCTCCTCCGCCGCAAAAAGATTTTTACCAATCCACCAATGTCCGCACCGAAACCTTGGAGCAGGCTTTGGAAGTGGACCGAAAAATCCTGAAGATTTGGGAAAAACACCCCAATCGCGTCATCGTGCCCGGCAAAGAACACTACTTTGAAAAGGCCGAAATCATCAAAAATTTTGTGGAGAAATTACTGCAATAATTTTACAAGTAGGAGTTTAACTGATTATGTGGAACCCGTTTAAACGCAAAAAAACTGCGCCGGAAACTGCGGCGCAAACAGCTTCTGTTTCTTCGGAAAATAATTCCAAGAAAAAGGAAAGCATTGAAGAACGCCTGGAAAGAGAACTAGACGCTCTGCCAGCAATTTTCAAGAACAAACTAAAAGATCCGCAAGTCAAACAGCGTTTCATTGACATTGCCAAACGCATGGAAAAAGACGGCGTAGACTTCAAAAGCATTCGTCAAATGAAAAAGTGGATGAAGGAACATGAGGCGGAACTAAAAGCCGAACAAGCCGGCAATATGCCCAAAGTGGAAACGGTG
>JAZNEO010000232.1:0-4959 GCA_045588685.1 Candidatus Avelusimicrobium sp.
GACTCCGTTCCAAGCGCCGCAGATGATTCTCCCTCGGCTGCGCCTGTTTGTGATCCGAAATCACCGACCGCAAAAGCGATAACGACTGCCGCTATACACAAAATACCTACCACTATACTTGCGATACTGATTCCGTCCGAGCCGAATTTGTTTATATATTTGCCGGCCTGTACGATAAAAGCAATAGACCAAGCAGATATTGCCGCCAAAAGAATCACAGCTCCTGCTATTCCCCACGGACCCATTGATTTAAGAGAAGCGATACCTATCGCAGCTCCCAAAGTGGCAAACAGTAAAGCGATCAGCTGACTTTTTAACTTTCCACGAGCTTCTGCATGGTCTGCTTCAAACTGCGCTTGCTTGTCCATCTCATCTGTTAACTGAGGCATCGGGTCGTTATTCTTATACTTAGGGGTTGGAATTTCACCACTTCCTGTCATATAACCGTCTACATCCATCTGTTCAGATAAAGCTTTATTGCCCCAAAAAGCGCGGCTTCCTTCGTTAGCAGATTTACCGGCTGAATCGGCAATTTCAGCAGAATCTTGTGCAATTTTTTTCAAGCTGTTTAATTCTTTGCTCATTTGCTGTCCGCCCTGATAGGTAGCAAACCGGTTATTGCCTTTATAGGAGGTACTGTGCATTCCGCGATATTTGCCACTGCTGGCAATCAGTCTTGAAGTACCGCCATCCATCGCCCCGGTAATAGACCCGGCGCCGATACGGCTTTGTCCTTCACTGCGGGCAGAAGAAGCTAATCTGCCTGCCGCACCGGAAGCACCTGCTCCGCCATTACCGCCAGAACTCGCACCACCACCGAAAGCACTGCCGCCTTTCGTGTTGAGAGATGCCTTCTGCAATTGTTTGCCTTTAGCTTGTCCTTGAGCAGCTTCATCCACGCCGTCTGTATTACCTCTTTGAGCGGCCCCGCGGACGCTACCGCCGGCGCTTTCAGTACCTTTATCCGTATTTAAGCCAAGGCTGTCCTCTCCGGCTCCCAAGCCAGAGCCTTGAATCTTGCCAAGGCCTCCAATTGCGCCGTTAGACTCTAAGTTCAATCCTTCCACTGCTTCAGCGGCTTGATCCCCAGCGCCAAACACTTTATCAGCCATTTGGCCTTCTATTCGGGCTTTTTCTTCCGCAGAGGCGAATTGATTATTGCCCAAGCTAAAATTCATACTCGGAACAGCCGACGGATTCTCCCGCATCAGATCCGCCATAGCGCGTACCTTTTTTTCTTGAGCAGCCGGAGAAGATGTCATGTAGTTGGATAGCCCCAATACCATAAATCCGCCGGTTGCGCACAGACTCAAAACGCCCGCTTTACTAATCGCGCCTGCACGGCTTTTTAATAGATGTAAGATGTTCATAAATTCCTCCTTATTTGTTATCTTCTTCGGCTTCGTCTTTTACTTTTTTCTCATATTCATTATATGTTGCCGCTAATACGGCCGTACCTACTACCGGACCAATAATCAACGGCATCATACCATACTGCCCTGCATCCCCATACAGCTTCTCCGCATATGTTTTACTCGTGTAAGAAAATGTAGGTTCGTACGTGCCTTCTTTAATTTCCTCTTCCGTAGGTTCTCTCGTTTCACCGAATTGTTGCCAAGTTTCTGCAAACTGATCTATTCCTTTAATTACATTCTTCAGTTCACCCAACATACCGATATACACAATTTGTCTGATCCCGTCCGGAAGCCAAAGAATCCCTTGCAATTTTGTTCTAAATGATTTCATATCCTCAATTAAATTCTCGCGGGCTTGCGCATATTCTTCGGCGGCTGTTTGATATTCCCCTATCGCTTTGCCTAAGGTAGACATAGCACCTTCTAAATCCGAAGAACTGCCTCCGCCCAGATTCAAGGCGACTTTATCAACGGATATACCGCTCCCGCCGCTAGTGCTGGACATATATAAGTCAGAAGCCAACTGATTGACGGCCATTTTTTTGCTTCTGGCGTCAGAAGCATATTTCTCCATAGCGCCCAGGTCATTACCTACTTTGCCGTGATAACCGCCAAAATTAGAAGCGCTGGGACCTTGTTGCATTTGGCCTGATCTTCCCATAGCTAAACGGTCGGTTTCCGTGCCCGAACCAATACGACCGCCTTTTCCAGCTACTGCCGTAGAACCGCCAAAAGCATCCGTGCTATAACTGTTATTGTTACGGGTAATGCCGACAGCCATTTCATATCTGCCACCATTTTTTTTCAAATCGGCTATTTGGGTTGCATCTGCTACCACATTGCCGCTAGCACCGGCCGCCGCGGCTGCCGCTTCTGCCTCAGCTTCCGCTTTCTTCTGATCAGCCATGGCAGTAATAGCGGCAATTTGATCTTGCACGCCCTGCGGGCCTCCGCTACTCACGCCGCCACCCATTTCTTGCGCGCCGACACCCACGCCTAAGCCTTCGCTGGCTCCGTTCATTTCATAAGCAGAAATGGCTTGCTCATCCCGTTCAAACTGAGTAGAAGCCTGGTTTTGGCCGCGTAATTTTTCCTGTTCAAAATCTCTCTGTTTGAGCCGCTCACTACTACCAAGGCCTACATTAATATGGCTTTGCAGTTCACCACCTTCACCATATTCCGCACCGCGATAGGAACCGCCCGCTCCGCCGGCCACATAAACCACGTCCGGGTCTTGAGAAGAAAACACCGTATCTTGATTGGGACCCGAAGAAGACAACATTTGCCACGCAGCGATGCCCGCCACGCCTACCACGGCGGCCGCCCCTACAGCTTGCGCTGTAGAAAGAGCGAATTTACCGCTGCGGTTTTTAATCCAATTAATAATTTTCATAATTCACGCTCCTTTAAAACGCAATTAACTTCCCACCGTTACTACCTTTTCAAACTTCATATCAGAACCTGTTCCTGTCGCATTGTATGTTGTGTTAGTGGACCTATCATAATACTGTCCGTTTGGCATTTGCTCCAAATAGGCTCCTTGATTTCCGTTCACATTATTATAATACTGAACATTATTATTACCGGAAGAATTGTTGCCCCAGTTATTACCATAGTTACCGCGGCCAGTATATGCCGGCTGCCTCTTATGATAATCCGCTTTGGTTTGCGCAAAACTGGTCTTTTTAAAAGCTTTCACAGGGTCACTGTTATTATATGTTTTTTGCGCAGCTTTATTATACGCATTGGCCTGTTTCTTGGTTACCGTGGGAGCCGTTTGCCCTTCTGAAAAGGAGTAATCATAACCTACCAGCTCTCCTTGTTCATCGTACTTGGGAGTTCCGTTGACCGTCACTGTTTGTCCGCTACTTGATTTCATAGTTCTTGAACGCGGTCCCGACTCATTCGCACCGTAACCAGACGAAGACACCTCTTTCCAACCTGCTCCTTTTAACCCAGCTTGTACGTTAGCATCCCCACCTCCAAGCATATCTGCCGTTAAAGTCGAGCCGTCAGTAAGCTTAGCCGGAGCGGGATCTATGGTTCCATTCGCTTGTGCTTTGGCTAAGTCCAACTGATAGTTAGCCACTTGTTGTTGATGCATTTGAATGGCATTTTGTGTGGCATTCTCCGCTAACTGCAGACCAAATTTGACCGCCTCTCTCAAGATTTCTATTGCGAATTGTTCCCACTCATTTTTCTCGTTTTCTTCTTTGGCCTCCTTTTGCCCTTTATCCTTAGCATCCTTTAATCCTTGATCTAAGCCGCTCAGATCAGCACTGCTTGTCGGAGCATTGGTGTCTAACTCTAAGCCGGCGGCTTCACCTAAGTTAACGGCACCGCTATCATCCATAAAGGCTTTGCTACCATCCACATTACCGCCCATTAAAGCTTTTTTGGCATTTAGCATTTTGTCATTTTTCAGCCCTGCGGCCGCCCGGCTGGCCATGGCCGTTTGTTGTAACGCTCTGCGGGCATCACCACCGCGAAGGCGTCCGGGAGCTTTATCATTACCTTTATTTTGGCTGCGGAAATTAGAAAAATCTCCGGTCGGACCGAATTTACTGTTTAAGCCGGAGCCGCTGGCCCCTTTGATACTGCCACTGCCAAAACTGCCTACTTTCGTGCCTGCGCCACAACCGCGCCCACTACCGCCGCCGCCATAATAGCGCCCCGGCACATACTCGGAAGCTGAAGACGAGGCGGACGTATCCAGTTCGGCTTGCTCGGCATCTTCTTCTTGGCGGGCTTCTTTATCTTCTTCGCTATAAAGCCCCATACCTTTATTACCTTCCTCCA
Organism: Candidatus Avelusimicrobium sp.; assembly: GCA_045588685.1. GTDB lineage: Bacteria > Elusimicrobiota > Elusimicrobia > Elusimicrobiales > Elusimicrobiaceae > Avelusimicrobium. The sequence goes on from JAZNEO010000232.1 coordinate 4,215, forward strand.
TATCCGGATATTTAGAAGCTAACAGGTATTGCTCCGCTTCATCGGAAGAGAAGGGCATGTTCGCCAAGTCATAGCCGCGGGTTTCAAAATCCGAAAAATCATCTTTCTCGCCGGAAGCCGCTGAAGCTAAAATGAGCAGCCCGATGACCCCCACCAGTATCACAGCACCCCATGTATAGGCCTGTTTGCGGTCCATGGAATTTAATTTCTTCCATGTCTTGCCAAACGCGGCCAACGGCGCTTCTTTCTTTTTCTGCTGAGTCTGCGCGTTGGCATCGGCTTGGGTTTGTTTACCTTCCTTCACCTTCGATTTTTTCTGGAACAGTTTTAACATATTCCACCTCGCCATAATATAAAAATTCACTCTTGCTGACCCGCGGGGGGTGTCCCGCGCTCAAACACAGAGTTTACTGATACATCTATTTCTACTATAGTATAAACTGATTTGTTCGGTTTGTCAAGTATTTTTTTAACAACTGTCAAATCCTCGATAAACCGAGAAATCCTTTACAAATTCTTACTACGATTCCGGACGCACATACGGTAAAGGCCGCTCGTTGGGGCTGACATATTTAATAATTTGGATTTGTCCCCCCGTTTCGCCCAAGAAAGCATATCCGTGCAAACAGGAAATATCATTTTCGCAAATTTGCAACTTATCATAATTACACAAAAACTTAATTTGGGGCGGCCGCGTGGAAACCGTCATAGTCACCTTCGTCCAAGTACCCTTGGTATTGATATC
>JAZNEO010000233.1:0-4522 GCA_045588685.1 Candidatus Avelusimicrobium sp.
AAACTCGTGGAACAAAGCCAGTGATTTGAAATTTTCCCTTGGCCCCGATGAAAATCAATTTAAGGCAGGCGTGGGGGTCGGGTTACGTTTCACAACGCCTTCTCTGCCCATTCGTATTGATTGGGGATATGGTTTGAATCATAAGAATAATGAAGATCGGTCGCACTTTTACTTTAATATCTCTAACATGATGTAAGGGATTTTATGCGCCAATTATTGGGAATTTGTTTAGGCTGTTTACTACTTACCAGTGCCGCACACGCAGAGGAAGCGACAGCGGAATTTACTGCGCAAGAATTGTCCGTAATAGAGGCTATTAAGGCCAAAAACCGCACTGAGCAAGAAATGCAAGCACCGATGCAGGCCCCCCCGCAACTCACGCAAGACAAACCCGATACAGACATCCAGCTTTCTGGACATGCCAAACAACAAGCCTGGCAAGAACAAATGCAGCAACCTTCTGCTGTAGAGACTGCTCCTTCAAAAGCAGAAGAAGCTAACGCAGCAGCTCCCCAAACACCTGAAGCGTGTTTGACCGTGGCCTACATAGATATTGATATTGCATTTAACCAACATCCTCGTACGCAAGCCGTGAAAAAACAAATTGACCAAAAAATTAAATCAAAACAACGCGAAGTAGAGAATGCCAAAGAAATTATTGCCGCGTTGGAATCGGAAAACCGCCTACTCTCTCGACAAGTAGCTGAACTGAAACCTTTTTACGAAAGCATCGTAACCGACCAATTATTACTGCCGGCAGTACCTGAAAACGCAGATTCTTTAGCTTTTGCTAATGTACTCAATCGTTTGCTTTTTTCCGGCAGTGAAGTGCTCTCTACCAGTCCGTTAAACTCCCCGGCGCAACTGGAAGAAATTACAGATCGGATCTCCACCAATAAAAAAATTATTGCAGAGCGGACCTTTTTTATAGACAATTATAAGTACCAAACCCGTGAAGAAATACTAAAATTAGAACAGGAAGAAGTCAAAGCAATTTTGCAGGATATTTATAGTGAAATTAAGATATTTGCACAAAAAAGAAACATTGGAGCTATTGTCCGTAAGGATGAAATCTTATACGGACAAGACCCCGTGAACGTGACCAAAGATTTTGTAAGCACGCTCAAAAAATCCAAAAAGTATCGTAAAAAATGAGAGGTAATTATGCAATTAACCCTAAAACAAGTAGCCGAAATCACCCATACCGAACTCAATGGAGATGAAAATTTTGTTATCAAACAGATTTGTGATTTAGCCGCCCCCAGCCCAGAAGGAATCTGCTATTTAAATAGCGTAGAAAAAGTAGTCGTACCGGAAGGATTTGTAACGGGTGCTTTGATCGTACCGGAAGCGGCAAAAACGATAACCGTGCCGCTTAAAACCAATTTGTTATATGCTAAAAATCCCGAATGGGCTTATACTTTACTCGTACAATATTGGGATGCCCAAACCCCTAAACATACGCCGGGCATTCACCCGACCGCGGTCATCAGCTCTTCTGCCAAACTGGGCAAGAATGTATCTGTAGGTGCTTATAGCGTAATTGAGGATGAGGCAATCATCGGAGATAACACCGTGATTTTCCCGCAAGTATATGTCGGCAAACGCACTCAAATCGGACAAGACTGTATTTTGTATCCGCAAGTAGTAGTACGCGAAGATTGTGTACTTAAAAATCATGTCATTTTGCAACCGGGTGCCAAAATCGGTAATGACGGATTTGGCTTTATCTTCCACGAGGGCCGCCACCATAAAATTCCACAAATTGGAAATGTAATTTTAGAAGATGATGTCGAAATCCAAGCTAACAGCTGTGTAGACAGAGCCAAACTGGCCCACACCGTAGTAGGTGCCAATACCAAGGTAGACAATCTCGTCCAAATTGCGCATAATGTAAAGGTAGGGCAAAGTACAATTATGTGTGCCCAAGTGGGAGTGGCAGGTACCACCACGATCGGAAGCGGCGTGATTGCAGCCGGCCAAGTGGGTATTACGGGCCATGTACACGTGGGAGACAAAGTGGTACTCGCCGCCCAAACCGGTGTTACTTCGGATATCCCGGCCGGACAAACCTATTTCGGCTCTCCGGCACGCCCGATGAAAGAAACCCTGCGTATTATGGCTATCGAGGGTAAATTACCGGAACTGTATAAAGAATTAAAAGCACTTAAAAAAGCAGTAGAGAAATAACATGAGAAAAACCATTTTAACATCTGTTTCTGTAAGCGGCGTAGGCATACATACAGGGACCCCGGCTACCATGACTTTTAAGCCGGCCCAAGACGGAATTCACTTCGTCAGAGTGGACTTAGCCGGTTCTGCCCCTATCCCGGCCGATTTGGCTCACGTGGGGTCTACCCTGCGCGGCACCAATCTAAAGAATGAAACGGCCGAAGTATGGACCGTGGAACACGTTCTATCTGCCTTACACGCTTTGGGACTTACGGATGTGCGCGTTGAAATGGATGGGCCGGAACCGCCGATTATGGACGGCTCTGCTAAGGTATATATTGAACATTTGCAAAAAGCGGGTCTGACGGATTTAACGGAAGAAGAACCGCTGTTAAATCTTAAAAAACCGGTTACTTATTCTGCCGGTAATATCTCGTATGCGGCCGAACCGTCAGACAAACTTACTTTTACCTTTGTGTATGAACACAGACATCCTTTAGTAGGCCGTCAAGAATATACCTTATCGTTTTCAACTGAAAATTATGTAGCACAAATTGCTCCGGCGCGTACCTTTGGATTTGAAGAAGAATTAGCTTATCTCAAGGCGCACGGACTGGCCAAAGGAGGCAGTTTGGAAAATGCAGTAGTCGTGGGTAAAGATAAATTTCTCAATGAACTGCGCTTTCCCGATGAGTTAGTACGGCATAAAATACTGGATTTAGTAGGCGATTTGCGTTTAATTGGCAAACGTTTGCCGCCCTTGAAAATAACCTGTCATATGGGGGGTCATAAACACAATGTGTTATTCGGGCGGTTATTACTGGCTAATGCGGAGGAGAAATGAAAGAAAAACATCCGTCCTTGGCACCGTTGTTGTCCATGCCGGCCATCAGGGTGTTAAGTAAAGAAGATATCCAGAAAAACATCCCGCATCGGGATCCGTTTTTGCTGGTCGATGAAGTACGCATTATTGAAGAGCAAAAATCTTGCATAGGGATTAAAAAAGTAACGGGGGAAGAATATTTTTTCAAAGGACATTTCCCGCAAAAACCGATTATGCCCGGCGTATTGATTTTGGAAAGTATTTCGCAATCGTTTGGCAGTGCGGGGATGGAGCACATATCGAAAGGAAAAGAAATACCGCTCTTTCTAGGGGTAGAAGATGCGAAATTTAGGGGGATGGTTGTTCCGGGGGACACTTTAGAAATGCCCGTGCAATTTTTACGCCTTGGCAAGCTTTCGCGCATTTACGCGGAAGCGTACGTCAATGGCAAACTCTGCACGCAGGCATACCTGACGTTCATATTAGGAGAAAACTTGCATGTCTGAAGCACATATTCATCCCACCGCCATTATAGCGCCGGATGCTAAGATAGATCCGTCCACCTATATTGGCCCTTACACGGTCATTGGTCCGCGGGTGACGATTGGCAAAAACAACCGTATTGGTCCTTTTTGCTTAATTGAAAATACCGTGATGGGCGATGACAATGAGCTCATTGCCCATGCCACCATCGGAGTCAAACCGCAAGACTTGTCTTACGACGATTCTATGCAAAGCATGGTGCAAATTGGCAACGGTAATAAGATCCGCGAATGTGTCACCATTCACCGCTCCACTAATGAGCAGGTGCCCACGATTGTGGGAAATTCTTGTTTATTGATGGCCAATTCTCACGTCGCACATGATTGTTGCTTAGGTAGCAATATCATTTTGGGTAACTGCACCGGTATCGCCGGGCACGTACATATTGCAGACCGCGTGATTACTTCCGGTATGGTCGGCGTACATCAATTTGCACGCATCGGCCGGTTAGCCATGCTTTCCGGCGGCACTATGGCTCCGCAAGATATCCCCCCCTTCTGCACCGCCCAAGGAGAACGGGCCCGTTTAGTTGGATTAAACGTGGTGGGGATGCGTCGTGCCGGTATGAAACGGGAAGAAATTATGGCCGTCCAACGTGCCTTTAAGGTGTTATTCCGCGCCAGACTCTTACTCAAAGATGCTATCGCGCAATTAGAAGCCCAACACCCCATTCCGCCTGTACAAGAAATGTTGGATTTCTGCAAAAACTCGCAGCGCGGAATTACCGCTGCTAAACGCAAAATAAACCAAGCCGATGACGAATAATGAGGTATTAGGCATTATTGCCGGTGAAGGCAAAATGCCCGTTTATATTGCTCGCGAAGCCGCCCAAAAAGGCGTGCGCGTGGTGGTGGCTGCCTTAAAAGGCAATGCCAAGGAAGAAGACTTTAAGGGCATTGCCGCGGTCATTTGTAATATGCGCCTCGGCCAATTGGGTGCCGGCATAAATTTTTTCAAAAAGCACCACGTATCTCGGGTGCTAAT
>JAZNEO010000234.1:0-8292 GCA_045588685.1 Candidatus Avelusimicrobium sp.
TTATCAACGGCCGGTATTAGAAGGACTGGAATACTGTTGGCGGCGCAGTAGTTTGGCCTTGGCATTTTGTTACCAAGGGCAGGTAGGAGCAATAGCCGGTATAGAACCGATTAGTTTGTTGGGAGCGCGGGCTTGTGTGTGGTCTTGGACGGGAGAAGTAATAGAAAAATGTCCGGTCCGGTTTTGGAAAATCTCTCAAAAAGTATTAGCTCACTTTTTAATGCAATACCCGTATTTGTACGCCGCCTGCGATGAGCGGTATAAAAAAGCACAGCACTATTTGCAAAAGCTGGGCGCCACACAGCAGGGCAAGCCTTTTTATTTAGCAGATAAAACAGTTCGTTTTTATTTGTATCAATTTGCACCGCAGGTGCTAAATCAGATCAAGGAGGATTCTCTATGGGAGGAGCCATAGGAAACGTATTAACAGCGGGGGGTAGCGTAATTTCTACTGCTGCTTCCTTATTAGGAAATGATACGAAGGAAAAAAAATATTATCGTTCTTTGGCTAAGACAGCAGAAGAACAAGCCCGCCAAGTGGAAGAAAATGCGCGTCGTAATGCACTTTATATGATGCAAGAGGCTGGCTATGAAAATAAACAATTATCAGATCACTATCGTGATTTGGTAGGTACGCAAAAAACTTCTTTGGCGGCCAGCGGGCTTACCGGACAGTCGGCTACCGCGCAATTAATTTTGAAAAATAGCCGGCTCAATGCACAGTTAGATCAAGAACGATTAGCCGCTAATCTAAGTCGTTCCATATATGAAAATGACACATATGCCGGATTAGAAGCACAGCAATACCGCGCTCAGGCCAAACAATACCGTCAAGCTACGAAAAATAAATGGAGCTGGTGGAGTAAAGTGGGGACGGCGGTAAGTGGATTTTTTAGCAGAAATAAGGAGTAAAGCATGAAAATTCCAATTTATCAAACACAAGTTCCGTATAAGGCGGCCCAAGTTCGTTCGGTACGGTTAGTGCCTACTGTATCGGGCAAGCTAAACAAATGGGAGAAAATGGGCATTGTTAATCAGCTTATACAAAACGGACGGGAGATTTACGACGGAGTAAAAAATATAATCCAAGCGCGAAACAAACCCTCGTCTGGCACCCCATCATCCGAGCTTGGGACAGAAAAATTGTCTTCTGCTTTTTCAAAAGTAGCGGAAACAGTTCCTGTCACTAATAATCCATTTTCCGATCCAGCCCGTCAAGCCTTATTCGAGGAAGGCGTGCAATACCGGATGGGGGGAAGTATGTCTTTCAACAATTTATCAACAGCCGTGGAAACGTTGGATAATTATGTGAATGCACAAGCACAAAACAAGGCGGTGTTGCCGGGAGAAAAAGAGCCGCTGTGGGTGCAAGACTATGTAATTCTTCGTCGTGAACTACAACATTTGCAGCAGCAGGAGCAACAACAGACCGATTTATCCACATTTGAGCAAGCGGCCCAACATTTTGTGCAAACGGCGGGTCTTGTGCGTTCCACGAAAGCGTTGGAGCAATATGTGCGGGATAATTTGGCGGCGGCAGAACAAGAGGCTGTGCAACAAGGAGTGCCGAGTGAAGTGTGGCAACGGCAGAAAGCGCAGCTGTATGCACAAGCAGTTAATCACAATATACGAGCTGCTTTGCAAGCCGGAGAAATAGCACAAGCGCAAGCGGTGGCAGAACACTTTTCTGCTCAGGTGCCGTCTTGGCAAAAGCAAGATTGGCAAGCACAAATAAAAACGGCCCGCGCCGAGCAGATTCTTACCGCGAATTGGCCTGACTGGCAGATGAATTGCCGTGATGAGCAAGGGAAATTAAATAAAGAGCACATCCGGCATCTTCTGCACGAAAAATACGGCGGGACCCAGTTGGCAGAGTTGTTGCAACGGTCTTTTGAGCAACGCTGGCAACAGTATCAACAACAATGTTGGAGGAAACAAGCGCAATATTATGCCCAGTGTTTACAGGGGGAAAAGTGGCCACTGTCAGATGAGTTGGAAGGGCAAATTTATGAGCAAAAAGAACGGAGTCGCCAACTGCTAGCTCAATTTCACAATGGTGACGCCACTCCCACAAATGCCAAAGTATTTAACACTTTGTATGAACAAATTTTGGCAGGTGACATGCAGGAATCAGAGCTGGATCAGGCATTTCAAACAAAACAATTATCGGCAACAGATACTTTGCGGCTGAAAAAATACTTTTGTGAAGGACAGGCCGGCTCCGTAGATACACGTCAGAAGATATTGAGCAGTAGTTTAGCTCATTTTTGTCATCAATATGATTTAACGGAGGAGCAAATGCAGTCGGCTAAATACTGGGTATATGCCGCCGGTACCACCATTAAAGACCAATTGCGCGCGGCACAAGAACTAAAACAAATATTTGCCTTACAGGAGAAAAATAAATGACCTTATCTACAACCACGAGTAAAATTATATACACCGGGAACGGGTCCACGACACAATGGGATATTCCATTTCCGTTTTTAGATAAAAATGACTTGAAAATATATCGTATCGGAAGTAACGGGGTTGTGACTTTATTGACGAGCGATTATCAAATTAATGAGGCCACCCAAGTGCTGACTTATCCGTTACAAAATAACGGAGTGGAACCTTTGGCCGAAGGAGAGAAATTGCTTATTCTGCGTAACACACCGCGTACACAGTCGATACAACTCAATGCCCAAGAAACGTTAGATGCCTCTTTGCTAGAAGACGGTTATGATAAAACGATGATGATATGTCAGGAATTGGAAGAACAGCTTGGGCGTTGTTTGCAGGTATCTGTAGGTTCACAACAACAAGTTACCGATACGCAAAGTTATATGGCCCGCATGGAGGAATTATTTTCACAGGCTACAGACTCTTTGGAGCAAGCGGAAGCATTGGCGCAAGATCTGGACGATGTGCAACAATCTATTGACCTAGCGCAAGCGTGGGCCACGAAAACAAGCGGTACGGTGGATGGAGAAGAATATTCGGCCAAGCAATATGCATTGCAAGCGGCGGCCTCATCGGCTAGTAAAGCAGATACGTCCTTGTCTAATCTTACCAATGCCGGTAAAATAGTGGCGGCGAATGCTTCTCTTCCCAGTAACATTTACACCGATTTAACGGTGGGAAATACCGGCACCTCCTATACAGCTCCGGCGGATGGGTGGTTTTGCTGTCAAGGAGCTACTACGAACACGTCGTCTGCGGTTGGTTTTAGAAATGACACGTCGGGAATGTCCTGTTATATCCCGGGTGTTTATAACAATTCTCCCGTACGTTGTTTTATTCCGGTGCGTAAGAATGATAGTGTAATTTTTCAATATACCAATGTAACTGTGACTTTATTGCGTTTTGTATACGCACAAGGTTCTACCTCGGAGGCAAATTAATGACTTACTATATCGAACACGAAAATAAAATTGTTTTATTTGATACGGACAAACAGAGGTTGCAAAAAACATTGTCCTTTCTGCCGCAGTATCAAGGCAAAGAAATAAAAGAAACAGAACGGCCGATTGCGGATTTTGAATTTGCGGACTCGCCGGAATATATTTCCCGGCAAGCTGCTGCACAACAAAGTATCCGCGTGCAAGAATTGCAAGCGCAATTAGACGAGTTGGATTTAAAATCTTTGCGTGCGTTGCGGGCCGTGGGGGCGGGGCAATCGACACAAGAGGACCATGACCGGCTAGCTCAGTTAGAAGCACAAGCCGTAGTTTTGCGCGCGCAATTAGCGGAGTTGTCTAAATGAACCTAGAGATAGAAACCGTATGGAAAATTTTGGCGGTGGTGTTTGGTGCCGGGGTTTTTTGGGCTGAACTGCAAGCGATTCGCAAAGATATTTCCCGCTTGGAAGAAAAGCAGGATAAATATAATCATTTGCAAGAGCGGGTAGCCAAATTAGAAGCTAAACTGGAGGATGAATAATGCATAGTCAGCCGGTAACGGATTTAATTAAGAAGCATGAAGGATTCCGGGCCAAACCCTATCGGGACAGCGTAGGGAAATTAACCATTGGGTATGGTCGTAATTTGGAAGAGAACGGCATCAGCCAATATGAAGCCGAGATGTTACTGGCGGCCGACATACAGAATTGTTATGCGGAGTGTAGCCGCCTGCCGGGCTGGAATACGTTAAATGAGGCGCGGCAAGCGGTGTTATTGGACATGTGTTATAACCTGGGGCTGGCGCGTCTAAAGAATTTTAAAAAAATGTTGGCGGCGTTGACGCTAGCAGATTTTGCGGCCGCTGCCCGCGAAATGTTAGACAGCCGGTGGGCTAGGCAGGTAAAAACACGGGCAGTAGAATTAGCTGAAATTATGAAAACAGGAGAAATAAAATGAAATTTTTAACGCAACATGCAGAAGAAGTATTACAAATTCTGGGAGCGGTGGTGGCCTTGGCTACTCTTATTGTTAAACTGACTCCCACTTCTAAAGACGATAGCATTTTGGCCAAGATTATTAAAGTGTTGAGTGCCTTGTCTTTGTGTAATGCCGATGGCAGTTTTATTGGGCAAAAGGAGAAATAATGACAGCGGTAGCGGCAGGGTTTTTGCTAGCGTGTGTATGGGGAATTTGTTGTTACCATGCCGGCAAGAAGGCAGCGGAATATAAACACTTAAAAAAACAGGAGGGGGAAAGTGTATATGTGGAAAAAGTGGTGTCTGCTCATAGCGGGCTTGAGCGCGATGAGCTGCTTGAGCGCTTGCGCGGCGGCGGCACCGAAAAGTAAAACTGCCGTATGCCGGATTAGATTTGATTATTCCGACGAGGGAATTGCCCGGCTTAATACGCAGAATTTGCGGGCTTTGTTAAGCTTTAAACAGGTGTGTTTGGAAAAGTAAATTGGTTGAGATTCCCGACAAAAACCCTCGGGAATGACAGCGTATTTATATAATGGCATAACGGCAAAAATAAAATGTTGTCATGCTGAGGTGTTGTCGCTCAGCATCTCAACCTTATAAAAAATAAATGTCATCCCCGAAATTTGTAATCGGGGATCTCAGCCTTATGAAACGACAAAGCGGAGGAGGTCCTGAGACCCTGCGGGCCGCCAGACACTTCAGGACGACGGCATTTTTATAACAGCACAAAAAAACCGCCCCGGTAAGGGGCGGTTTTCAAAACCTCTAATTGATTAGAAGTTGTCTTTTTTGCCGCTAGAGATAGCGTTGCAGGTCTTGGTACCAGAATCATCCGTTGCTGAGCAAGAGCGGGTGTAGGTTCCACTGGTTGTGGTAACGCCCTTAATAGTATAGGCCAAGTTACCCGTCGTAATGGGTGTTGAAGTCCCGCTGGTCACACGTTGTGCTGTGAGTACATAGGCACCGCTATCGGTACCGCTAGTAGGAGCACTCATGGTGAATAAATAATTCTTGGTGGTGAACGTCGTAGTGGCAGAATCACCAGGCACTTGAATATCTAATTCCCCAAAGTTAGCCGGCCAAGAACCGGTTTGTAAGCGGGCGCGTTCGGCAGACAAGCGAATGGTGCCCAGCAAAGTCAACGCTTCGGTGGCGCGGGCCTTTTCCACTGCCGTAGTGTATTGCGGCAATGCAATGGCGGACAAAATGCCGATAATCAAGACGACTACCAGCAGTTCGATCAAGGTGAAACCTTTCTTCATTATATTCTCCTTTTACTATTAAAGTAGTACATCTAGTACTCTTACATTATAACAAAGAAAGTGAAAAATGCAATAGCTTTTTTTAGGGCTCAAGAGTAAAGCAGAGCAAATATTAAGTAGCGGCTATGGAGCCGCTTGGAGTTATTATTTTCTCTTTATCGTAAAATTGCTACTATATAACTATGGTGACATCTTCCCGCAAAAATCGTAAACGAGCCCCTGCCGAAGTACCGGCTCCTACTTCGCCGCGTGTTTCGCTGTTGCCTTTTTTAAATAAAGCCATTTCGTGGGGACTGGGGTTGTTGTGCGTTTTGATTTCCATCAGTTTCTATACGGGCACGTACGATACGGCATTTGTCAAACTGACTTTATTTCAAATGGGCGGTATCACACTGACTGCCCTCTGGCTTTGCTCACTGGTACTGCAAAAACGCTTTCCGTTAAATCGCCAAAATATCGTGTGGTGTTTACCGTTTGTACTTTATTTCGGGTGGAATTTTATCGGTTATTTGTGGGCGCCTTATCCGGCGGAAGCCTTTGACGAATTTTTCCGCTATGTACTGTATTTCCTATTAACCCTGATGATTGTGGATTGTTTTACGCAAGATCAGCCCCGCGTACTGACCAAATGTATATTAGCGGCGGCGTGGATTTCCTGTATGTACGGATTTATGCAAGTGCTGGATCATTGGGTGGCGGGGGTGGATATTTTCCCGTGGAGAGGATTTTTCGGTGCGCGTATTTTTTCCACGCATGCCAATCCCAATTTCTTTGCTGATTTTTTGGTGTTTTCTGCATGGATTGTCGGGGCGGAGTATTTGCGCAGCCGGAAGAAAAGTTTGCTCGTACTGGCGGCACTACTGGTAACGGATTTATTTTTTACGGAAAGTAAAGGGGCGTGGTTAGGATTTGCCGCGTCGGCAGGGTTTTTTACTTTCTTATATGCGCAATCGGCCGCCTGGACACAAAAGTATATTCGTTATTGTACGGTTTTTGCCGGGGTGGTCATGTTGGGGATAGGGCTGTTAGCGGGTGTGTATGCCATGAAACGTTTTCAGTCGGTCAGCTTCCGCGCATACACGTGGGCTTCTACTTTTGAAATGGTGCAGGACAGCCCTGTAATGGGGACGGGAGTGGGCAGTTTCAAAACGATTTATCCTGCCTATCGCAAACCGCAAATTTTCTATTTGGAAAAAATACACAACAATGAAACGCAACACGCCGAAAATGAGTATTTAGAACAGTGGGCCACCACCGGAACGGTAGGGTTAATTTTCTTTTTGTATATGATTTGGTTTGTATTATACGGTGCGTGGCGCGCGCTGAAAGCCAAAGAGGGAAAACTCGATGAGCAAGCCTATTGGTTACTGGGATATACGGCGGCATTTTTTGGCATTTGTGTGCATAATGCTTTTGATGTCAGTATGCGCTTTGTATCCACCGGACTCTTTTTTGCTGTGTTTGCAGCCTTGGTCGTGCGGTTGAGTATGCCGGCGCAACCTGTGTCTGACTCGCAGGTACCTACAGACGGGCCCAAATGGCTTTTATGGACCAGCCGGCTGTTGTTGGCGGTGGGACTAGGTTGGCTGTTATGGAAAGGATTTTCCGCATTTGCACAAATTTCGGGTAATGTAGGTGCTCAAGGTGCAGGCGGGTGGCTAGTAAAAATGGTGGGCTGGATGATATTTGGTGGCGTGCTTTTGGGCGGGGCGTGGGTATATTTGCGGGCGGCATGGTTAAGCCGGTGGGCGCGTGTGCCGCTTATTTTGCTACTAAGTGTGTGGCCGTTACAATTTGTGTACGGATTTTTCTTGGCGGATCATTATTATGGTTTGGCGGCGGCTTTTTCGGCTCGAAGCAGTTGGGAAGGAGCTTTGGATTTTTATCAAAAAGCTATTGAGCATAATCCGTTTAATGTGTCTTATTATCAATACCGTGCCTATGTGTTACGCTCTATGATGGATTTACAACGTGGATATATGCCGCTTAAGGGAGATAAAAAACCGGCCACCGCGGAAAAACCCCTCAACGATTATGAACGGGTTTTGCGGGATTTATCTATCGTACGCCGCCGCGCGCCTAATAATGCATTGTTATACCAGGCGTATGGGGAATTTTATTACAGTTATGCTGTATATTATACCAAGCTGTCACAGACGGCTGAGCTGGATTATCAACGCAAAGAGTATGAAGCAAAAGCCATCGAAAATATGGAGCTGGCTAAAAAAAGTTTTCAACGCTCTCTGTTAACAGATCCGGTCAATGAGGCGACCTATGTTTATTTGACCAGTATTGCGATGATGGAGCGCAATCCGGCCGCCGCTCAAGCGTGGATTGATGCCTATCGCCGCGGACCTGCGGGTGTAACAGAGCCGGAATTTTTAAAAACCCATCAGCAATCAGCACGCCTGGCGCAAATGCAGCAACAGTTGCGCCTGCCGCCTTTTTCAGGCTGGTGGAAATAAAACAAGTGCAAAAGGAGCTTCGTTTTTGATAGAATATATGGGTCGTTGATAGATTTGTGCCAAGATAGCTCAGCTGGTAGAGCAGCCGCTTCGTAAGCGGCAGGTCCGGGGTTCGATCCCCCGTCTTGGCTCTTTTTTATTGTCTATTTTCCCGCGATACTTCGTTCTCGCTTGGTCGCATACCTCCGCGCTGATGCGCGCG
>JAZNEO010000235.1:0-6775 GCA_045588685.1 Candidatus Avelusimicrobium sp.
GCTACGATCCGACTTATTTTTGCATTACTTATTCTTAATCCATTCTTCAATTTCTGCTTTTTTGAAACGCCAAAATTTCCCAACTCTAAAAGCCGGAATCTTCTTCTCTGCCGCTAATTTATAAACAGTTTTCTTAGCCAATTTTAAATATTCAGCAACTTCTTCAACTGTTAAAATATCACCGCTCATTACTTTCTCCATATTCTTTAAAAAGAAACGGTGTAATTTTAACAAAACATAAACAATAATGCAAGAAATTTTTCCTCTAAAGGGAACAAAAGGGAATAAAAGGGCAGATTATGCTTTTGTTATTCTAGTATTTTTGGAATTTCTATTTCTAGGTTTAGCAATTTTTTGTTTTAGTGTATGACATTTTTTCTATTACTCTACCTCAAACCATTTCATGCAAGTGGCAAGCAAGTGGTCGTAATTGCCGGAGGTAGCTTCGGCGTAGAAAGTATCTCGTTCTTTCTGACTTAAACCAGCGCACCGCATGGTTCTTAGGCAAATGCCTAAAATGTTAAAAGCGTTGCCGTCTTTACCGGTCAGTTGGACCGTAATATCAGGATATTTTGGCATGACGCTTCTCCATTTTTTCAAGTTCTCTAAATATGTCAAGACGGCGCTTGGCCGCTTCTTCGCTGACAAAAATCATGACTCCCCCCTTTTTTGAGGACATCAAACAGATGAGAAGTTCAATACCTTCTTCTTTGAGGGTTTCGTAGGCTTCATGAAATATCTGTCCGCATTCTTTTAGACGCTCCTTAGATATTTCACAGTATTTCCTTCTCTTTGGGTCGAGGTGGGGTTTATAACCATAATTGTTTTCCCCTGCGGCAAAGAGCATGGTATGAACCACACAGTTGTGCTTATTCATTGCGTTAGCCACCGCCTTAATTTTATTCTTTAAATCTTCCGGTACTTCTTTATACATGATTCCCTCCTTATTTAACCTCAAGCCCCAAGTAGCGGCAGTAGCTTGATCCTGATGGGTCGGTGTAAAGTGTCGGCTGACCTTGGCATTCCAGAGCCACCACCTGACGTTGGTTGTCGTCATTATATCCGCCTTTGCCGGATAAAAAGATGTAATTGTCCAGAGGACGTTGGCAAACGGCCTGATACCAAGCGGGCGATAAATGGACCGTCTCGGTTATCACCACTTCTTCAGCCTGATGGGCATATTGTTGAGTAAGATTCCGAACTTCTTCAATATCTGAAGGCTTCCTGACCATGTAAGTTTTAACTGTTTTCATGATAATCTCCTTTCGCATCACAATGAACGCTCTTTTTTGAAAAATTATCCAGTTATTTCTGCATTAATTTGCAAGAAATATGCACTATTTTGAGGGGGGTGACCAGCCAGAAGTGACCAGTGACCAGCCAGGAAAAATCGGACCCCGTTATAACCCTTGTATTTATTGGGGTTTGAGATATACCCGACCAGCCAGAATTTTTCTGTTTCGCTAGAAATATGGCGCGGCTTGCGTCCCCGCATATGAAATCTCGCCAGGAAGGACCCATGGCCAGATACCTGATCACCCGAGTGGCTAGTAATCCAAGCAACCAAGAAATTATAAAAATTGAACGGTATCGGACAAGGGCTTCTTGTTCGTATGCGTTGGCGCTGGTGCCGCTGAGGCTGTCGGATAACCGAACATCATCAGCAAAACAGGCACTTCATTTTCGGGTAAATCAAAAGCCTTGCGCGTTTCATCCGGGTTAAACATATTCACCCAAGTGGAATGAACGCCCAAGTCTGCGGCCTGCAACATCATGTGTGTTGCCACAATGGATGCATCCTCAACGCCCGAAGTAATGGTTTCATCAGTCGGGTTATGCCATTCTTGATTTTTATCATAGCAAATAATCATGGCAAGCGGGGCATTGTAGTGACAAGGTGTCACAGCCCGCAACTTTTCCATGGCCGCCGGTGATTGAACAACATAAACCTTTTGCGGTTGGTTGTTCTTGGCGGTAGGGGCCACTCGACCTGCCTGTAAGATCTTTTGGATTTTTTCATCTTCAACAGGTTTAGTATCATAACTTCTTTGCGTATAACGCACTGTACTCAGTTCTTCAAATGTCATTGTTTATCCTTTCTGTTTGTGATTATTATATAGCACTGTTTTTCAAAAAAAGAAAGTAAATTAGTAAGCGCAAAACTTTTAGCCTTCTTCATTGGTTTTGGCATATTCTTCTCCATACATTTCCCATTGGTCAACCGAACGCTTCCAATCTTTAATTGGATTGCCATACTTATCACACCACTTTTTGCGGGAATAATAAGCATGGAACTGGTAAGGGTTGATTTTATGATAGTTCATTGTTTGACAATACTCTTCCACCTGTTCTATGGACGGGCTGTTATCACTTGATCCCAACAGCTGTCCGATTGGAACCGGACCTTTAGAAATTGAGCCTTGCCTTGGCACACTCCAATTCATTGCCAAGCCTGAGGGAGTTTCTTTTTCATTATATACATTCTGGGCATTCTTTCCTTTCTTATTTATAGCCGCAGGTAGTTCGCCGGTCGTCCGCAGGTAGTTCGCGCCTGAGTCGCATTGGGACAATTCATCACCGCTTAACACATTGAAATCATTATATTTTAACATCTTTATAAGTAGTCCGTTTGCTAAGCGTTTTGTATCAACTTCACCGGTTTTTTTGAGTTTTGCTATAACCCGCTTGATTTGTTGCGGGGATTTTTTTAAGGCCTCTGAAATCACCGCATAACTGGTCAGCAATTCGCCTTTATGGATAACATATTCATAAAGTTCTTTATCTTGGAAATTTGCCCGCAGTAAGAGATAAAGGTACACTTGGCACACATTCTCATCCGGAAGCCAGCGCCAGTTTAAATAACGTCTGTCTAATTTGACAAAGCCAAGAGGAAAATGCGGATCATCCGTTTTTTGTTTGTTTTGAGACATCGGGTGTGTCCTTTCTAATGAGAGGGAAAAGGGTTAATCTTTGACGGGTGGAAAACCGAATAGTTTTCTTTGTTCGGGCCAACTGGCCGGGATAGAGGCTCTGAGCAATTCTCGGGCGGTCATTGTTTTGGGTTGAGCTCCCCGTAAAATGGCATCAATAATATCCGGTGCCAAAAAGGTGAGCCGAATTTGCGCCCCGATATAGGCCGGATCCTGATGATAGATTTCGGCCAGTTCATGCAGGTTTAAGTTCTTGGCTTCCTGGGTTTCACGATAGGTAAAACCGTTGGCTAAAATCTTAATGAGATAACGGTCCTCTTTCTTGGATGGCTTTTCACCTGAGGTCAAATACAGCATATCCGACACCGTTTCGGGCAAATGAATCTCCTTGCTCCCACGATGTGTAATCAGGTTAAAGGGGACGGTAGATTCCATCAGTTCCGGCTTTGATTCATTGGGTTTCAAACTGGCTTTCAGGCGTTTGTCCATCAGGTGAAGGGCCAACGGTTTCCAGACCACAATAATTTTATCGGCGAAAATCGTTACCCCTTGAACCAGCAGGCTGACTATTTTTTCCTTTTGCGTGCCGGTCAGTTGTTGAAAAACAGAATCCGTTTCACGCATCGCATAAAAGACTTCGCTTTCTTTTAAGTCCGGTTGCACTTGGCAGGCTTCCTGCGCCAGCGCCTGTAAAACATACGGGGATTTAATTAGCGGATTGAGCAAGTCCATCACCAAATTATCCAACAAGTGCATGGGGATGGCATTCAGCCGACATGAATGAGGTCCGTATTTTTTGTGGGTGCTATCGGTATAATAATAGTATCGTTTGCCATTTTTTAAAGAATATCTGGGATAAAGTTTTTGCTCACAACATCCGCAAGACAGAATCCCTCGGAGTAATCCGTTTTCCTCGTTTTTACTGACCGGTTTTAACCGCCGCCGCCGTATTTTTTGTGTATTTGATTTGAATAAGTTTTGGGCGGCTTCAAAAGTTTTCTTATCAATAATCGGTTGATGCAGGCCCGGAAAGGAAGTCCCTTTATGCGTAATCTCGCCGATATAAACACGATTAGTAAGCATACTTCTTAAAAAGGTCCAGCCGGGAACTTTTCCCCGGAAAGTGCAATTTTCCCGTAAAAGGGTATGGCCCACCATGGATAAATTACCGGATGATAAAAACAGTTCATAGACGTGCTTGACCTTTTCGGTATCTTCCGGCACAACCACCAGTTTTTTATTTTCACCTTTATAACCAAACGGGGGAACACCGCCGACCCACATACCCTTTTTCTTGGATGCCAGAATCTTATCGCGGATACGCTCACCGCTGATTTCCCGTTCAAACTGCGCAAAGGATAACAGTACATTCAACATCAATCGCCCCATGCTATCCGCCGTATTGATATTTTGTGTCACCGATACAAAAGAGCAGTGGTGTTTATCAAAAATTTCAATCATCTTGGAAAAATCCAAAAGAGATCTGGTCAACCGGTCAATTTTATAAATAACCACCATATCCACTTTATTCGCTTGAATATCGGCCAGTAATTCTTGAAAAGCCGGTCGGTTCATATTACCGCCGGAATAACCACCGTCATCATAATGTTTGTCTATCAATTCCCATCCTTGATGACGTTGCGCCTTGATATAATTTTCCCCGGCTTCCCGTTGAGCTTCCAGGGTATTAAATTGTTTTTCTAATCCTTCGTCTGTTGATTTACGTGTATAGATTGCACATCTCATTGTCCAACTCCAAAAAAGCGTTTTCCCGAGGTGCGTATGCCTGTGATATGATGGGCAGCTGATGATAAGCTGGTGTAATAGGTGCCGTCCATATCTACGCCCCTTTCCAAAATAGTGACACGATAGTCCGTCCCTTTATAGGTGCGGACTATCACTGTTCCCACCGGATATAAACTTTTCTTGCGTTGTTGTTTTTCAAAGAGTTTTTTAATCAGGCTTTTTGTCTTTACGGATAATCCCCCATGGCGTAATTCTTGCAAGCGGTAAGAAACGCGCAAGATGTAAAACTCTTTATTGCTAATGCGGGTTTCTTGATTATATAGTTGCAAATAGTATTGTTTTAGGACATGAAAAGGCAAATCCGGCACAGTACTGATATCAATGTTTAAGTCAAGATTTGTATCAACCATAGCGACTCCTTGTGAATACAATAACGCTCTTTTTACAATTTATATCCAGTTAATTCTGATTATTTTCGGCACTTTCTGCCCCCTTGATTGAAAACTTTCAGCAAAGTGGGGAGTATGACCAGCGCCAATTCGTGTAACGGATTGTTCATGGGCTACCTCTTATCAAAAGTGATTGCTGTTTTTTCGGCCGATTCCACCCAAGCATCTAAATCCGCTACATCATAAAAACTATGACCGCGGACTTTTCTGAACTTGGGGCCGGAACCGTCCACTCGGTATTTTTGCAAGGTGCGTTGGGCTAACCCCAGATAGGTGGCGGCATCTTTTGTTGTGTAAAAGCGTTGCGTTACTTTTCTTTTTTCCATTTTTTATTTCTCCTTGAATTTATTGTTGACATTGCTCGCCTTATGCGAACAAGGCAAAGATAAAGCTTAAAAAGAAGAATAAACATTGAGATTTTTTGAAGAAAACTAGCATTTTTTAAAAAATCCCAGTCTGCGAAAAAAAGTGTTGAGTGCAAAAAACTTGTTCCTGTTCCCCCTGAAAAATATTGCCTTTTTATCGCCTTTTGACTATATCTTTGGATATAGGAGTCTCTGATGAAGAAATTTTACAGGAATTTATTTCAAGTATATTTATTTATGGCTCGGGCTTTATTTCCGAAAGATTCTGCCCTGCAACGTGAATTTTTACTGATAAAAGTTTTGGCCATTGAAAAGGAAATGCCCGAAATTTTTGAAAAATTGGGTGGAGTACGGCTTTTACGTCTTTGTCGGTCGGCCAAAGAGATGAAAAAATTACAAGAGCATATCAAAGAAAACGATTGGTCTTATGTAACGAAGATGTTAAAGACAATGCAATCTATGCAACAAGATCCCAAATTGGCCGGTAAAATCAGCCTCAATAAAGCGGCGTTTGTTTTGGATAAAGACATCAAAGAGGAAAAAGCTAAAGATTCCCAAAAGAACAATGCCCCTCGCTATAAAGATATCTGGCGTCAATATCGGGGGGTGGCTCATCTGATAGAGGCCCTTCAGATTATGGAATTGCAATATCTGGAATGGACAGGGGGGATCCTATCCCTTTTGAAGCCTTTTTGGCGTTGGCGCTGGACCACTTGAATTTGGCCGCCTATCAACAGGGGGAAGAACTGAAGAAAATGCACGAAGGGCATACCAAAAAGCCCATTGTGCCGGCGGATGAATTTTATGCGATAGAAAAACCGAAATTTGCCGAAGATGAGTTATCCACTGCCTTGGTGAAAGAGTGTCTTTTAAGCGACCCGACACTCAGTAAGAAAATCAGTAAATACCGCGCCCCGGTCTTTGACTATGGTAATTTTGATATTCCAAGCGATAATTAAAATTGCCTAGCGGATAAAGATACGAAACGAAAAAGGCGCAAACTTATCGCTTTTTATGGATTGCCTAGCAAAGAAAGTTTTGGGTGGTTCATTTGCTTAAATAGCACTTTTGCTTTCATCTCACAAAAAACACAGATGAATTGTGGTAAATGGGCATTTTCAAATTGAGCTTAAAATTCACCACAAGAGCCTTTATAACGGGCCTCTCATCCCCTGTTTCAGGCACGAAAAAAGCCCGTTTCAAACGGGCTGAATCTTAAATTGGTGGAGATAAGCGGGGTCGAACCGCTGACCTACGCATTGCGAACGCGTCGCTCTACCAACTG
>JAZNEO010000236.1:0-15897 GCA_045588685.1 Candidatus Avelusimicrobium sp.
CCTCATCCTCTATATGTGTACAACTTGTTGGAAGCTCAACATCTAAATCATCTAATTGAGACGCATAATGTCCATTGGTCATATAATAGACTTCCTGTGCTTCTATTAAACTTTTCATTAAAGGCAACATAGTTGCTACACGCGATTTAGCGACAGCAATCCTGTATTGCGGCAACGCAATGGCTGATAAAATACCGATAATCAGTACAACAACGAGTAGTTCTACTAGGGTAAAACCGACACGACGTGTCGCCCTGAAAGTGTCTTTGTTCAGGGCCTCAGCCTTATTAAGTTGTTGAGATGCTGAGCAAAGACGACTCAGCATGACTGTATGTATATATTCTTTTTTCATGTGTTCTCCTCGAAAAATAAAGCATACTTTAACGGCGCAAAAACACCGCTAAATTGCGCGTAAACGACAAAAGTGTCTTTAACCACTTCAGCGCATAAGAAAATCATAGCAAAAAAAAAAAACGAGTCAAGCCTTTTTTATTTACCGACGAGAAAACGGCCAAAAAATAAACATCCTCCTGGGTAGAGGAGGATGCTTGTAAGTTGAGTTTATATAAATTTTATTTCAGCAACTTATTTAATCTGCCTTGTGCTTTGGAGGCCCATTTATCCGTGGGATAATTGATAATCAAACGCTGATAGATTTGCGCGGCTTGGCTGGGTCGGCCTTGTTGCTCATAGGCATATGCCGCTTCATACATCAGTTCGGGGGCCTGTTGGGTTTGCGGATAGGTCAGCAAGGCTTGATCTAAAGCAGCTGTTTCCATAGCCGGATTTTTCAAACGGCGTTGAGCTACTTGCGCGGCCTGCGTCCACAAAGCCACCTGCTTTTTTTCATCTCCCGCAAAAGTATTTGCTCCCTGCATCAGGGTTTCGTAAGCGGCCTGATGCGATTTGGTTTTGATTAACACATCGGCTTTACCGCGCCAGGCATCGTAGGCACTCGGTTTGCCTCCCAAGTCCGCAATGGCTTTATCATAATACACCAAAGCCTCGTCGTAATTTTTTCGATTTTCTTCCATGACAGCCAAATGTTTGTACACAATACCGATTTCGGCCGAATCCGGATATTGCTTTAATACTTGGTCATACAGAGCCGAGGCGGTGTCATATTCTCTTAAATCAGCCGCGTATACGTCTGCAATCATACGCAAACTGGCCGCTTTATACGCCGTATTGGGGAATAATTTATACACTTTGTTATACTGGAGAATAGCCGCATAGTAATTTTTATTTTGGCGGTGCCAATCTCCGTACAAGAGTGTCATTTTGTCCAGTTGTTCGTCTTTGGGGTACTGGGTGAAATATTCTTCAAACAACACATTGACCGGTTGATAGACTTTTTCCAAATTCGTCTGTACCAACTGCGTTAGCAAGGCCGCTTGTTTGGCCTGCAAGGTCTTTAGCGCAGAGGTATCTTGCGTCAAAAGCTGCAAGGCTTGGCCTTTTTGGCTGTAGTTTAACTCGTCCATCGCTTGTTCTATGTTGGCAGATAATAATGCTACTTCTTGCGGTGAAGGAAAATAGAAACGCACCTGATACCACGTAATCAGCGCCATATCCAACCAATTTGCCCGCTGGGCATAATCGGCCTTCATCATCATGGCCTGTTTAGTATCTTGATGTCCCGGATGGGCCTGTAGCCACTGGTCCAAGTCCTGCGCTAAGGCTCTGGCATACGCGCGGTCCTGACGAGCCGTTTTCCCTTTGGTTAGGGCTTCCTGCTGGTAAAACGACAACGCCGTATCTTCCGCGGACAATAACGGTACGCATCCCAAACAGCACACACAGGCTAAAATAAATTTTTTCATGTCTGCTCCTATCTGTAATTAGTGAATTGTAAGTCTAATCCGAAATCTTTTTCCCGCAATAAAGCCTGCGTGGCCTGTAATTCATCTTTGGATTTAGAAGACACCCGCAGTTGATCTCCCTGAATAGAGGCCGCCACCTTTAATTTGGCGTCTTTGATGGTTTTGGAAATCTCTTTGGCTTTATCGGAAGGAATGCCTTGTTGGATTTTAATACTTTGTTTGGCCGTACCGCCCAAAGCCGCTTCTACTTTGCCTTGGGTTAAGTTTTTCAAAGCTACGCCGCGTTTGGCCAAACGTGTGAACAAAACGTCCCGTAACGCGCTTACCTTATATTCGTCACTGGAACGCAAATTTAACTCATTGTCTTTTTGATTGAGTTCAATGCTCGAATTAGTACCTTTGAAGTCATATCGATTGGCAATTTCTTTATCGGCGGCACTAACGGCTTCCGCAATTACATTCAAATCTACTTTACTGACCACATCAAAGCTATAATCTGCCATGATTACCTCCTACGGGTTATCAAAAAATCAATGGATTACATATATTATATATTTTTTGTACAATGAGGTTAGCAGCGGGTGTGTGCCTCCGCTGAAATCTAAACAGGAGAAATACTAGTCGTATGGGCAGCCGTACCGCCCGATAAATGCTTATGTATATCAAAACTCGTCTGACTGTGATGAACTTTCTCCAGTTTGCCGTTTGGGGTGCCTACCTAACCTCTATGGGCATCTTTTTGGCGGGAGCTGGACTCGGTGATAAGATTGGTTGGTTTTATGCGACACAAGGTTTTGTGTCTCTTTTTATGCCGGCAGTAATCGGCATCGTGGCGGACCGCTGGGTACCGGCTCAAAAATTATTGGGCTTGTGTCACTTACTGGCCGCTATCTTTATGGCCGGCGCCGCTTATTTCGGCGCGCAAAGCACGATTAATTTCACCGCTTTATTTACTTGCTACACCATCAGCGTGGCCTTTTATATGCCCACGATCGCGTTGTCCAACTCCGTAGCTTATACGGTACTTCGCCAACAAAATTTAGATACCGTCAAAGTATTTCCCCCCATCCGCGTATTTGGTACAGTTGGTTTTATCGCAGCGATGTGGATTACCAACTTTGCCCAGTTTCAGCTGAGCTATGCGCAATGGTATTTCTCCGCAATTTTAGGCGTAGTATTGGCACTCTATTGTTTTACCATGCCGCACTGCCCCACCTGTGCTACCGCTGCCAAATCTTTGGCCGAAGCCTTGGGCCTCAAAGCATTTGCCCTGTTCAAAGAAAAAAAGATGGCCATTTTCTTCATCTTCTCTATGTTACTGGGAATGTCTTTGCAAGTGACCAACGGATTTGCCGGCCCCTTCATTACCGGATTTAACGAACTGGCCGGTTTTACGGGTTCTTGGGGAGCCAACAATGCCACGGCTTTGGTCTCTTTATCCCAGATTTCCGAAACCTTGTGTATTTTGCTCATTCCGTTCTTCCTCAAACGCTACGGTATTAAAAAGGTAATGCTGATCAGTATGTTTGCTTGGGTGTTGCGCTTTGGCTTTTTGGGGTTGGGAAATCCGACCACCGCGGTAGGTATGTTGTTGTTAATCGCCTCTATGATTGTGTACGGTGTGGCGTTTGACTTCTTCAACATTTCCGGCTCTTTGTATGTGGACCAAGAAACCGACGCTTCCATCCGCTCCAGCGCGCAGGGTGTATTTATGCTGATGACCAACGGTTTCGGTGCGGCGATCGGCTCTTTGGCAGCACAAAAAGTCATCAACAACTTGGTCTATGTGCATACCAATCCCGCTTTGAAAGTGGACGGTGTTTATCCGATGTACTTGTCTCAAATGATTAAAGACGGGTGGAGTGAATCCTGGTTCATTTTTGCGGGATTTGCTTTAGTGGTAGCTATTCTGTTTGCGTTTATGTTTAAGTACGAACACAAACCGCAAGAAAATTAAGGTTTAAGCACTAACAAAACACCCCGCAGAAATCTGCGGGGGGTTTTTACGTTATTCTGTCAAAAGATACAGCCTCGTCCCGCTCGCGCTAGATGTACTATAGGTTGCTCCTATTGTTCTTTGGCAATATGCTCCTGAAGGCGATAGCGATGGCAATTCCATACAAAGCATACGTCCTATTGGAATAGAAGTCAAATTATCGTATTGAAAATAGTAAGCAAATCCAACTTTTTTATCATATGTTCCACCTAATCTACCTACTAATATAGATGTGGTCCCTTCTGAGTTTTCTAACATAGCCGACCATTCATCAGAAGACTTTGCATTGAATTTATCCCCACTAATCCATTTAACATTCCCAACGAATGGAATATGTATATCTAATGTATCAAAATCATTTGTGTATGCCCCATTTGTCATATAAAAAGCTTGTTCTGCCTCAACTAACGCTTTTAAAAAAATAAGTGCCTGTCGCGAATGAGCTTTTTCTACCGCGCGTTGGTATTGCGGCAAAGCAATGGCCGACAAAATACCTATAATTAAAACAACTACCAACAACTCAATCAAGGTAAAACCTTTTTTCATACAACCTCCTTTGATAATTTTTTTAAATGATACTAAAAAAAAAAACGATGTCAAGTGTTTTTTATTTCCCGACGAGAAAATGGCTAAAAAGGAAACAACAAAGACAAAAAATCCCCCAGTCTCAATAACTGGGGGATTTTTACTTTTTGTCCAAACGTTAAATTACTTTGTTTTCCTGCAACATTTCTTTTACATTGTCAAATACATTATCTACCGTAATTAAACGCATACATTTGAAATGACCTTGGGGACATTTTTTGCCGCCATGCAACGCGCAAGGCCGGCAATCCAAACCTTTCACCTCTAGCACGCGATGCCCATGCCCATACGGGAAGAATCCTAATTCCTTAGTGGTCGGACCGAAAATAGCCAGCGTGGGCACATTAAAAGCAGTAGCAATATGCATCGGACCGGAATCATTAGTAATAAATAATTTGAAATGGCCCATCAGCGCCATCAAATCTGCCAAGCTGGTCTTACCACACAGGTTAGCGGCATGACCTTGGGAAAGCTGACATAACTTTTCGCCCAAGTCCGCATCTTTTTGACCACCGCCGATAA
Source organism: Candidatus Avelusimicrobium sp. (assembly GCA_045588685.1). Taxonomy (GTDB): domain Bacteria; phylum Elusimicrobiota; class Elusimicrobia; order Elusimicrobiales; family Elusimicrobiaceae; genus Avelusimicrobium. The sequence continues at coordinate 4,927 of JAZNEO010000236.1, forward strand.
TAACCGTTTGCAAGTGCAATTCCGTTTCAATACGGCTAATCAGCTCAACGAAATTTTCAAACGGCCAGCATTTGGTAGCCCAAGCAGAACCCGGGTGAATACCAATTAATGTTTTGCCTTCCAAATTAAAATCTTTCATCAATCGTGCCACATTCTCTTCTGCACTGGGCGCATATTGCATATTTAATTTTTCAGCCTTAAAATTCTCTTTCACAATTCCATGCAACAAAGACAAATTGCGCTCCGCATCGTGAATCATCCAGCTGAACGGAACCGTTTTTGTATACAAGAACCATCCTTCACTGGAGGTAAAACCAATCCGGATAGGCACTTCACTCAGCCACGCAATTAGCGCGCTTCTAAAACTGCGGTGCGGTACCAGCAAAATATCAATACCGCTGGCCTTAATGGCTTGGGCAGTTTTCCATACACCAAAAATTTTATTGAGGCCTTTTTTGTCATTTAAAATAATTTCGTCCACCTCCGGCATCGGGCGGAAAATATCTTCCGTTTGCGGACGAGTGATAACCACAATTTTAGCTTCCGGGAATAATTTGGCCGTTTTTTGGATCAGCGGAGTGGTAAGTACACTGTCCCCAATAAAAGAAGTTTGGAAAATACCGATTTTATTTACTTTCTTCCCTTCCAACTCTACATTTTTATAGGCCCAGTCTCCCAGTTCCGGCGCTGTATATTTTATGGGCACATCCCACCCGGCTAACACCTCTAAGTAGCGTTGCAAAGTATGTTTTTCCAGCACCGGTGAATTTTTGCGAAATTTCACATATAGACGACGAGCAATTGGGTTTTTGCTGTAACGCAAACGGTTCGGAATTTGGCTAAACGCTCCGATTAACATGGTTTTGAACGTAGAGTGCAAATCCAAAAAGTGTGTAAAATGACCGGCCCGCACCTGACGGACATTGCCCCATAATCCTTTTTTGGCTACCATAATTTCGTCAATATCGGGGTGCCCCGCCAATACCTGCGCAAACTGGGGTTTGACCAGTAGTGTAATATGGCTTTTAGGCCATTTGGCTTTCAAGTTTTTAAACACGGCAGAAGATAAAACAATATCTCCTAACGAAGATAAACGAACTACTAAAATTTTAGGCTGATTTTCGCTCATAATTTTTTACTGCCTCCATAATTTTTTGCGTCGCTCCTTTAAAATCGAGAGCCGTCTGACGAGCTTTGGTAGCCATATTGTCCAAAGCGGCCGGATCTTTGAGCAAACGCAGTACAGTATCTTTCAAATTCTCTTTATTTACTAAAATCCCCCCGCCACAAGACAGCAAGGCATGTGCTGTATCGGGCGTATTATAAAAGCTCTTCCCAAATAATACCACTTTTTTCAAAATGGCTGGTTCTAATAAATTATGCGCACCACGCGGAGCAATACTCCCCCCCACAAAGGTCAAAGTCGCACAAGCATACAAAGACTGCAAAAATCCCATTGTATCGGCGCACACGATAGCACAATTAGCGGGGAAATTGCCCTCGCTGACAAATCCAAAAGCAAATGGCCTTGCCTGTAAAGCGGCTTTAATTTCTTCTTTCCGCTCTAAATGGCGCGGGGCAAAAATTACCTTTACGCCTTGTTTATTCCAGTCCGGCAAAGCCTGCAAGATAATTTCTTCTTCTAACGGATGTGTGCTCCCACACACTAAAACAGGTCTATTTTGCCAACCCAATTGTTCAATAAGCGCACGGGCTTCCTTTAACTTAGCCGGTTGGTCATGCAAGGTGTCGTACTTCACATTCCCGCACACGACAATTCTATCGGCAGGTAATCCTAAACTACTGTAACGCTCAGCGGCATCGTGCTCTTGCATGGTAGCCAGCACCACTTGTCCAAAGAGCTTAGCAAACAAGGGCCGCACCCACCGGTATGCCCGCGTACTTTTACGGGAAATACGGGCATTCAACAACATCACCGGTACTTGCGCCCGATGAGCCGCCGCCAGCATATTGGGCCAAATCTCCCGCTCTACTACAAATAACCGATACGGTTGGGCACGCGTAATAAAACGCCGAACAAAAGGATAAAAATCAAGGGGCGCCAGCAGTGCTTTAGTAATAGCCGGATTTTTGGCCGCCTCTGCTCGCCCTGCCGCCGTACTGGTGGTGACCATTACTTGCTTTTGGTAAAAATTTTTCAATTCATCAATCAGGCTGGCTACCGAACGCACCTCACCCACGCTGGCGCAATGAATCCACAACGCGCCTTGGGGAATCATATCTACCGGCTCCAATGCAAAACGTTCCCGAAGCTCTTGCTTCAATGTTTTCAGTACGCGGCGCCGGGGTGAAAAAACAAACCCGAGTAGTACCCATAACGCCGCAAACGGAAACGCCAAATTGGTTAACAGCAATAAAAACTGTCCCATAGAAGTATTATATAATTTTGCATTGGCTGCACGCATCCTTTTAGGGCCTTTTTATACTTCCCGCGCCAAGGTATAGGCAATTACTTTTTTCGCGCCGGCCGCTTTTAAGGCTTCCGCACACCCTTCCAAAGTAGCCCCTGTGGTGGCTACATCATCGATCAGCAGTACTATTTTTCCTTTTATATTAGAGGACTGCTCACAACTAAAAGCACTGCGCATATTTTCTAAACGCCCTGCGCGGCCAAATTGTGTCTGGCTGGGAGTATTACGCACCCTTACCAAACAAGCGGTATCTACCGGCAAGCCTTGCAAACATGCCAAGGCACGCGCTAGCAGTTCCGATTGATTATACCGGCGTTGTTTTTGCTTTTTAGGATGTAGCGGCACCGGGACCAATACCTGCGCCTGGGCCAAATCCGGATATTTTTGCCAAGATACATTCATCCATTGTGCCAAATAATCCGCCAGATAAGGTCTATCGGCATATTTGAAAGCATGCACCAACGGCCGAAGCACCGGATTAAATACTAGGGCCGAGCGGATAACCTTACAGGCATACTGTTTCCCTTTTGTTCCGCGGCAATCATAACAATGGGCCCCGCCATCCGGTAAAGGTTTTCCGCAACGCAAACAATACAAAGGGCCAACGGGTTGTAATTGTTGTTCACAATCCTTACATAACGGATGCGTATTGTTCCATGACAAATCGCAGGCACAATGATAACAAGTATTGGGTAGCAAGACATGCAAGCAAACCGCCCGCACACGCTGCCACGGCTTAGAACTGAATAGTGAGATTGGCCGCCAAGTTATAAGCGATGTAATCTTCTGTTTCCACATAATCATGATTGAGCCAGGTAATGCCACCGGCCACGTTGAAACGTAAATTTTGGGATAATTCGTAATCCAAGGAAGATAACACATCAAAGGAGTGATAGTTGTCTTTTACTTCTACCGGAGAAGTCTTTTCTTTATAGGAGAAGGTGGTGTTCCAGATTACCCGGTTTGTAGCATTATAAATACGATTAATAAGGGGTAATTTTATTCCGCGCGGCAAATTGAAGTCCAATCGAACGGTTAAACTGGGGGTTAATTCTTTGGTACTTTCACTCAATTGATTAGCTACCAATCGTTTTTCATAAGTGCTATATAGAACTTTGGGAGTAAAACGCCAATTCCCTAGATAAAAAGAAGTCTGGGCGGAGAAATCTTCTCCATCTGATTTTTCTAAACTTTTCCCCAACTGCAGATCATCTTGCCAGGAAGTCTTTTTATCATAAATAAACACCGTATCAAACATATTAAATAACATAAAACGCAAATCTCCGCCATATTTCCGTTCCATTCCTTCCGAACTCCTTACAGTATTAGTGGCAATCGCACTATAGCGCAACTTAATGTTGGTAGAACTCAGCCAGCTTCCGGCAAAGAAGGCTTTTTCCAAGTCAGAAATAGAAAATACCATATCCGGCAAAGTAAGGCTTTTTGTTTCGGACTGTGTACCGGTGCGGTCATTGCGCTGGCGGCTTTGTGTAAAATTGTTAATGAACGAAATTGTACTCAAGGGAGCTAATACTCCGGTTAGTTCATACTCTGCCAGCGGCATCCAACGTTGGGAAGATGTAACCGTATCACGCAGTACCATATTTTGACGTTGGGCGTAGCGACCGGTGCCGCTTAAAGAAGAACGAATCCACAACTCTGTACGGCTGTCAAAATCTGAATCTATATCATTCCAAGAGTCCGCATCTTGCAGACGATAACTGGAAGAAATGACAAAGTTCTTAAACAACTTGCTATTAGGTAAAATTTCATTTCCATTTAACGTTAGAGATACGCCACCATCAGCATTACGGTTCACGCTTTTTAATTCGCCAATGTCAAAAGTTTTCTCATCTGCCTTACCCCTGTTGAAAGTCTTGGCAGTCAGATTATTGGTTTCCGTGGTAGATATGGTATAACTAACGGACGGAGCCAGCCATTTGGCAATTCGCCAAGTACTGTTAAAACCGGCACTTTGATTCATAGCTTTGGGATAACGGTGGAAATTATCCGTATGTTCCAGATGTTGGCGACGCTCTTCCTTACTCTGTTTCAAGCTATAACTGGGGGTAATGTTAAAATTCTGATGCGGCTCATAACTAAATTTCACGTTCATACGCTGGGTTTCTTCTTGCGTGTTATAATTATTTTCGGAAACCAAATGTTGCTCTCTGTCGTAATGAATTTGTGTGTCCGTATAAGAATAACCGGCACTTAAATTTTTGACGGTACGTGTGTTATGTTGCACGGTTACGGCATAGGTTTGGGCTCGGTCTTTACGCCGGCGTGCCTCATAATCCACTTGTTCCAAAGTATATTCCAATCCCACTTGCGGCAACTTATCTTTAATAAAATCACCGCGTACATTAGCCTGTTGACGCTCCACCTTTCCTTTGTCTAAAGAACTCACTGTATTATAGGAACTAGTGTCTGTTACATTGGGCGTTACTACTTTACTGCGGTTTAAGTTTGCCTGCATAGGAAAATATTTAATACGATTCATTTTTAAGAAATATTCTTCTTCTGTGCTTTCTTGATTTTTTGCTACGGTGAGAGGGGTTTCAAAATTTTTGTCCATATATTTATACTTTGCTCCGACACTACCCCATTGGTCTAGTTTTACCACTCCGTCTACCTTGTAGGCTTCCCCTCGGGTTGTGACAGACTCGGCCAAGTGAATCATGTTTAGCCACACTTCGCCTTGACTACCGCTCCCTACAAACGCTCCCGAACTATCCGTTTCTTTTTCCACACCGGCCATAATCATACTTACTTTCTTAAAATTCATCATTCCGCCGGTACTGCGATGACGACTAACCCGTACACCGTACGAAGCTTCGGAGACATTTTCAAATGAATCCGCAACGCCGTCTCCGTCACTATCTTTCATTTTGAGCGAGATTAAACGCCACATTCCGCGCGTACCGCCATATCCTAGGGGCACTGTAATCTTGTCATAATTTTCGTCCGTACCCACTTTCATAAAGAATTCACTGCCGGCATTAGTGTCTTTACTAAACAGCAGAAAACGAAATTCTTTATGTTGTGTGAAATCCATCGAGCTGAAATTTCGGTTGGCAAAGAGATGGTCATCACTGACGGCTGTGGTGTTAAAGCTTAAATTCAAGGATTGGTCCATTACATTAGCTGTGTCATATTTTTCCCGGTAATTAGACATAGAACCATACAAATAATTGAACACCCGCAAGCCATCTCCGCTACTAGGAGAGAAGATAGGTACATAATTCGTGTTTTCAACATTGTTAATACCCGACACGGCAAACTGAGCCGGATCTATCCCTTCCTGCGGATGCCATGAAGTCCCCGACAAAGACACATTGGCAATCTTAACTGTACCCTTCATTTTTCCGTTATATTTTAAGGTAATACGCAAATGCCGTACCGCGGTCCAGTTACTCTTATTGACACTATTAATTGTCAAAGGAGCCGTAAAAGTGCGCCATCCGTTATACGCTAAACTATTGTCCGACAAACCGTCAATGGTAAAACCATTATAACCGAAATGACCTCCAATAGCTGGATCTTCTTCGTCGTATTTACCGTTTCCGTTCAAATCTTGCGTGTCGATACGTCCGTTGGGCTGGCTCTGCGGATTGAATGGATTGTGCACAAATGGATTAAAACGCTGTAAGGTCCCATCGGGGTTGCTAAACCACCATCCCACGTCTTCATTCGGAGCTAAAGTAGACAAACATTTTACATCTTCTGTTTTAGGGGAAGGAGTACCAGGGTTACACGTAGTATACATACCGTAACCGTTTGGCACCAGACCTTGCGGAACTTGGGCGGGGTTGACGCTATCGGAACGTTCGCTAATATTACCGAATGTGATATCAATTTTGGGAGCACCTGGGTTTTGAGTACCCTCTCCCAGCATCGTTAAGGTAAAAGATGTTTTATCGGACAGATCTACTCCGCTGGTGCTGAGCGGGTAAACCAGTGAAATTTCATCATGATCTGCAAAACCGCCATTGATTGCCTTGCTAAAGTCATAGTTAATCACCAATACTTGTTGCTTTTCGTTATAAGTACCGATAGCATTGGGGTTGATTTCCAAAGAAGGTAGGTCCTGTGTATCCCACTGTAAGGAATCTAAAAAGGCAGGCTTGTCGTTGGGGTTGGCTGCTATGGTCCAATCATAGAAAATCATACTACCGCCAGTTTGGATATTCGTTTCGTTCATGCTATCTATCATGGCATATCCAAATGCGTTTTCCTTTTTCTCACTTTTGGCTATTTCTGCTCCGAAATCGACTGATAAATCTTGCGTAAGATGCACATCCTTTGCGTTCACATCTGCCCCATAGACTAACAAATCCTTCCCATAATTACCTACTTGGGGCACCGTATCAGGTTTATCTCCCGCTTCTTTCAATACCGTAGTACCCAGACGGATCTTATCAAACAGTTTGTAATCTAAACGCCCCCCCATAATGGAATTATTAGAACTAGAACCATCCGTCGTATCATACGTAATATCGATTACGGAACTATCTGTAATTTCATCCCCTTTGTAGAAAGTGATATAGCCCGAAGTATAATCTATGTAGTAGTCATTATTGCGTTGCAATCGACGGCCGTTTAATTTGACCGATTCAGATTCCACCACGATCCCTGCTTCAATAAAATACGTCTTAACATTAGAGGTATATTCCACCTGAAAGGAGCGGTTCTTGGAAGAAGTCGGCGTAGGATTGTACAATCCCATATCATCGGTCATGCGGTGACTAAGTTCAAAAATACCTTTTTCAAAGTCCATATCAATCGTGCTGGGATAGACTTGGCGGGGACTACTATAACTACCTATTTCCTGTCCGTTGGCATCCAAAAGTTGTAAAATGAAATTCCCTTTTCCATTATCGTGGGTAATCTGCCGGGCGCCTACACTATAAAAAGTTTTCATTTCCATCTGCCAGCCCAATTCAGAAGAAGTATAGGTATAGCGGTCATTCGAAGTCTTAATAATGTAAGGCTGGTTTTGGTCTGCGCTGAGCCAAGTGCCGTTAGTGTTGCGGTAATTGACCACAATCATACTGGCCGCCTGTTGCGGTCGGGCAAATTCAATAATTCCGCGACTATAGTCTATCGTATAGTCAGTGCCGCGGGACAATAGTTTGAATTTAGAGGTTGGAAATGAGGTGCCGGTACCATAATCGCGAGGAGTTAAAGTAACCGGAATATAATCCCCACCGGTAGTGTTTGTATCCACATAAATTTCTTCAGAACCCGGGGCGATATTGCCCATCGTACTTTGCCATTGTGCATTCGGACCTGGCGGGGTGTTGGAGCCAAATGTCAAATCATAATACGTGCGGCGTATGTACTCTGTATCTTTAATTGAAACAATCTCAAAAACACTTTTTCCTACAAATTGCTTTTGCTTGCTGGAACCCTTCGTTTGGCTGCCGATAATGTGTAAATCCAAGTTTTTGTGTTGCAGGTGCATTTTAGCCCCGAACAATTGTTTTTCATACGCAATAAATTCCGTTTGGGGCAAAGACAAATTAATATCTCCAAATTCCGCCAGTTGCACTAGTTCACCGGGTTTACCGCGATAGGCTACTGAAATTGTTTTTTCATCCTTTCTACTGTCGTCATAGTCAATATCTACAAAGATGCGGTCCAAAATTTTTCCCTGCATTTTCAGTTTCATCTCTTGCTGCATTTCAACGTTGCGCACATTGCGTTCTTCAATATCATTGTTGGCATCTTTGGAATAGCGTTTGGCATTAAGTTTAAAACCCACCATATATCGTCCGGTCAAAGCCACATTGGTACCGTATAACGGCAAGGAAAGGGTAGGATTTAATAAGGTCAAATCCGGAATGGGTTCCGGTTCTTTATCCAACGCATAATCCCCTTCAACGGCAGTGACGGCCTGACGCCAGAATTCGTTGGTATATTTGAGTAGCTGGGCATCATCGGGAGCTTCTTCTATCTTCAGAGCTTGTTCCCGCTTAGCCCGTTGTTCTTCTTCAAAAATATCGTATTTATCGGTATCAACTAACCGATACGGAAGCGCTTCAGCCTGTAAATACGGGCCGAAGAGCAACTGGCAAGCTAAAACCAAGCACAAAACAGACCGTGCGGTTTTCATAGGCAACGATAAAACCTCATAATTTCATTTTATAATATTTCTGTCTATATACACTGGCTTACAAAACCGCGTCAACTGCCTTTTGAACGGTTTTTACGGTCGAACCGGCCGGATATTTGTTAGAATAACCATAATGATACACCTAAAACGTCCGGCCATTTTTACAGTATATATTGCCAAAAGCCTGCTGACTTTTTTTGTAGGGGTGGTAGGGATTTTGACCTTTGTCATATTCATGAAGCAATTTATTTCTATCATGAATATGGCCATGACTTACGGCACCAGCTGGACTTGGATTATTTCTTCTTTACTCAATATTTTGCCGGATGTGTTCACCTTGGCAGCGCCCATGGCATTTCAAATTGCCATTTTGCTAACGCTAACTAACATGAGCGAACATGGCGAGTTGATTGCGCTACGGGCGGCCGGATTTTCCTTTCGGGAAATTGTACGTCCTATGCTATTTTGCGCTATTGGGCTGAGTATATTACTTTTCTTTTTAGGGAACTGGTTAAGCCCGCGCAGTTACAAACGCTTTTTAGACCGACGCGATGAGGCACGTCAAAAAATTACCAAGGTTACGCTGGAGCCCAAAACATTTTTAGATTTAGGCGAATGGGATTTATACCTAGAAGAACTGGATAGCTTGACCAAACTGGCCAAACAAATTCATCTCATTAAGAAAAAGGATGCCGCTTCGCTAAGCACCAAAGTAAATGCTAGCACCGGTAAAATTATTCTCACAGACCGCGCGATTGGTTTGCAGCTAAAAGACGGACAAATGCAACGCATCAATACCAAAGATCCCACTTCTATCATTGCGGCAGACTTTGATTCCTACACCATGAGCATTTCGCTAATACGGGATCATCGCCGACGGATGCGGGTAGGAGAATTGACCACTACCAAAATGCTGCGCACGCTAAAACAGGGCCTACTGACCCCGGAACAAAAAGCAGAATATCGCACGGAAATCAGTATGCGCAATGTGTTAGCATGGGCACCTATTTTGCTATTATTTGTCAGCTGTCCGCTGGGTTTTTCTTTAGGGAAACGCTCTAATAAAGGCTGGGGAATGTTGTTTAGTGTCATTATCATTTTTGCCTTTTACTTACTAATGACCTTAGGACTCAGCCTAGGCAAGAAATATGGGTCACTGGCTTATATAGCCCCATGGATACCCTATGCGGTGGGCATCACGGCAGCCTGGTATTTATGGAAAAAGAGGTTAAATATATGAGCCGCTTATTTGCCTATATTGCTAAGAAATTTTGGGGACCGTTTTTCTTCTCTTTGGGCGTATTTGCCACCTTGGTGGTGCTGGGCGATACGTTTGAAAAATTAAAAACCCTGAGTAACGGCTCGGCCACCTTGGGTGCTATTTTAACTTACTCTTTACTTAGTTTCCCTAACTGGCTTACCACCATTATGCCGGTGGCGTGTTTACTGGGCTCTATTTCGGTGGTATCTGAAATGGTGGCTAACGGAGAATGGACGGCTTGTGTGGCGGGCGGTTTTGCTCCGCGTCAACTGTTCAAACCGGTTATCGTGTGTATTATAGTGGTCGCCGCGGCCACCATGGCCATGCAAGAATTTATCGTACCACCGCTTAATTTGAAAGCGGATGTTTTGTACTACACCAAAATCAAACCAGATGCCGATTTTAAGCTCAACACGGAAGCGGACGTAGCTATCAAATTATCCACCGATCAAATGCTTTTTGCCAAATGGGTAGACTTGGAAAAAGGCCTTATGGTTCAAGTGTCCATTGATACGTATGACCAAAATTGGGATATTGCTTCCCAATTAGTTGCCCAACGCATGGTATGGAACAAAGATCAGCAACGCTGGATTTTATACGACGGTACGCAACGCACTTTTGCCGAGCAAACCACCACGCAGGATGAGCACTTTGAGCAGTTACCTTCCCCCATTACTTTACCACCGCAAGATATGTCTGTGAGCAAAACGGAAGGGAAATTATTAAGCATCCGGGAACTCAACAAACGAATTGCTTTCTTTAAGAAAACCGGCCTTGCGCATTACACTGCAGAAACGGAGCGCCAGTCTAAACTAGCCACTCCGTTTGTTACGCTGATTATGTGTTTGTTAGGGATGCCGTTTGCTATTAGCATGCGCCGTAAAAGCAAAATCCTCAACATTATTGCCTCTATGGTAATTGCATTTACCTTCTGGTGGTTCATCAGTATGATTACGTCAGTAGGTGAAAACGGCTATATCAATCCGTTTTTGGCCGGTTGGGGACCGGTGCTTGTGTTTGGGGTCGTTGTCTTTTTTGAATTTAAATGGATGAAGTTGTAAAGGTTAGTAAGCACTATTCCAACCTTGCGCGACTAATCCTTTACAAATTTTATCACTATAATCTGAAACATGATTACACCATTTATCATCCCAAGAACT
>JAZNEO010000237.1:0-2640 GCA_045588685.1 Candidatus Avelusimicrobium sp.
CCGGTTTGGGGATAAAAATAAAAACATGGCCTTGATTTGCTTACCGCTTGTATCAGGCAATGCTTCGGGCAAAATGGCCAAAGCGGCCGTTACTTGCTCCACTTCGTCGACACGTATATGCGGAATGCTTAGTCCCGTATCTAAAGTAGTGGACATCGTTTGCTCGCGTTGCAAAAGTTGCTTTTGTAGTGAAGAAGCATCTAAAGCAGGTACCGTACGACAAATTAATTTTACTAATTGAGATAATACTTCTTCTTTGCTTTGGCCCGCAGAACACAAAACAATACGGTTTGCCAGCAAGGGTGCTATTGATATATTTGTTAAATGGTTCATATCCCTTCTCTTATTTCTTTGTGAGCTGACGTAATAATTTAGCGGCTGGTTTCTGGGTGGCGGCCGCCTGTTGCAAATAAAATACCGCCTTTTCGTTTTCCCCTAGGGCTGCATAGACAGCGCCTAAGTGATAGGCTGCGTCTGCATTTTCCAAAATAAATTTTTCGTCCAAACTATTTAATAATTGTAAAGCCTGTGAATATTTATGCTGTCGGTAATACACCCACGCCAATGAATCAATATATGCCCGGTCCGTAGGAACAGCCGACAAGGCTTTCGTAACCAACTGCTCGGCCTCTTCCAAGCGCGTGTTTCGGTCTGCCAAACTAAAGCCTAGTAAATTATTCGCCGCCGGGTGGTGCGGATTTTTAGCTAAAATCAAACGTATTTGCTCTTCCATTTGTTTGTATTTTTTACATCCATCTAAAGCAAAGGCATAAGCTAAGCGGGCATTTTCATAATCGGGGTTTGTAGCCAACACACCCTTGAGCACCTTGGCCGAACGACGATATTGCCCCTCGTCCTGTAAAAACAATCCGTAAAAATATCCTATTTCCACATTTTGAGGAAAACGTTGATATGCCTCCTCCAAGGTTTTTAAGGCTTGTTGTTCCTCGCCAGCTTGTTGTTGATAAAAACTCACTTGCAGCCATCGCGCCGCATTTTGGGGATAATCGGCCGTTTCTTGTAGATATTTCGCCGCTTGTAAAAAATCTCCCTCTTGCTCAGCAAATACAGCTAAAAAGTAGCCCGCTACATTCTCTGAAAAATCTTTTTCTTTCGCCTTCAAAAAATAGTTTTTAGCACGCGCTTCATCTTTAACTAACACATAAAAAGATCCCATACGAACAAACATTTGCGCATTGTGATAGCCTATTTTTTCTAATTCCTCAAATTCATGCATCATTAAGAAATACTGGGAAAGTTTTTCGAAAATTTCAGCCCGTGCTAGGCGCGCTTCTACATAGCGCGGTTGCTGATCCAACGCCTGCTGATAATAATGCATAGCCTGTTTCCAATTTTTATGTTGACGATACAAGTTCCCTGTTTCATAATCTAAAGCAGCAGAAAGATCCGGCAAAGAAGATTTTGCCCCTTGTAATAAAGCTACCGCACGGTCTAAATCTAGCGAGCTGACTAGTAACACATATTGGTATAAAGCACGGGAATCATCCGGGGCCAGTTGTAAAGCTTTTTGGTAGTATTCTTGCGCACTGGCTATCTCTCCGCGACGCCATTGATAAAAAGCATATACAGAGAAATCATCTGCTTCATTAGGTTCTTGCTCTATAAAATCAGCATATTGGGCCGCTTGCTCCAGTTCATTCTTCTCAAGAGCACACACCAAAAGCTGTCGCTTAATATATTTATTGTCCGGCGAATAAGAAAGTGCTTTTTGATAATGAGAGCACCCCTCTTGTCCCTGAGCATTTTCGGCCATAAATCCCTGCAGCATTTCCAAATACAGAGCCGCTTCCTGCCGGCCTTGCTCGCTTACAGGCAACTCTTTAGCCGACAAACAAGCACCCAGCGTTACCAGACCAAAACTCAACAATGTAATTAAAACTTTTTTCCCCATATCCAAGCGTCTTTTCCTTGTCCGTAAAAATCCTTTCGTTGGCCCCACACCTCAAATCCGGCTTTCATATATAAGGCATTGGCCGCAGTATTATCTTGGGCCGCCTCTAAACTTACTTGTTCCGTGCCACACGCCTGTAAATCAGCTAATGCGCGTTGCAAAAGGGCGTAACCTATGCCTTGTTTCGTATGTTGCGGATCAACCGCTACGTTCAAGATTTCACATTGACCGGCCACCAGGCGCACCGCTACAAACCCTACAATTGGTCCGTCTTCTGCACACCAAATGCGCGCTGCCGGCTGTTCTAATTCCGTTCTAAAACCATTTTCTCCCCAGCCAGCTGCACGCGGTTGTCGCTGTTCCAAGGCAGCTAAAGCAAGGGCATCTGTCCTTACGGCTAAACGTATATTCACTGTCCCAACTCAAAACGCGCCGGTTTTAAGTACAACGGCTCTAATGCGTTTTTCTCATACACAGGATTAGCGGCCATTTCAAGCAGAGTTTGCACGCGGATATGGCTATCTACTACGGGAGCCAAACGGTATTTATCTGCTAACAAAGTTTGCAAGGATTGCCCGTCTTTATCCATACCCGCCACATATAAGGGGGCAGTTTGTTTAGCTAACTGATTTAATAGTTCTTCTTTGGATAGCCACATGGGAGCTGAATTTTCCGAATTAAAGAGTTGCAGAAAATACTCTTCCCGAAAGGCGTGTGAGACGACTGCT
>JAZNEO010000238.1:0-4761 GCA_045588685.1 Candidatus Avelusimicrobium sp.
TTTGATGCTAGCCATATCTACTCCCCCGTAGTATAGTTAAATAATGCTTTCAATAATTTTTTTACCCTCTTTGATTAAGGTTACAGGCAATTTTGGGTCCGGAGCTTCGGCATAAAGACGGATACGTCGTTCCGTACTGGAAGGACGGATCGCCAGCCAACTGCCGCCTTTGAGGATAAATTTAAACCCGTCGGTAGAGTCAATACGCCATACCGAGGTTTTGTTAATGTTGAGGGGAGGTTTGAGGTCCAACCGTTCCATGATGCGGTTGATTTCCGTTTCTGTTTTGGAAATACTAACTTTCTGCGCATACATGGGGTGGTATTTTTTGTAAAACTCTTTTCGTAATTGTTTGAGAGTTTTCTTTTCTACAGCAATCATATCAATGGTGAGAAAACAGGCTAACAAACCGTCTTTGTCCGGAATATGATTGGCCATAGCAATTCCGCCGGATTCTTCGAGTCCCATCATATATTGGCCGGTACGCATAAGTTCGGTAATATATTTAAAGCCTACGGGTGTTTCGCGTAACATCAGCCCGTGCATTTTGGCTACTTGGTCAAACAGTGTAGAGGTAATTACGCTACGCACGACGCGGCCTTTAATTTTTTTATTTTTAACTAAGTGATGCAAAAGCATGGGGCCGATTTCATTAGGGGAGATCCATTCTCCGTCTGAATCGATCAAGCCAAATTTATCGCAATCCGGGTTGCAGGCAATCCCAAGATGCATTTTTTTAGTCAATACTAATTTGCGCAAGGCTTCCAAACTGACAGGCCCTGCATTGGGTGCTTTCCCTCCGAAGAGTACATCTGAACCTTCGTGAATGGCTTCCACGCTGGCACCGTATTTTTCCAAAGCTTTACGGAAATAATGTTGGGCGGTGCCGAAGAGCGGATCAAGCGCAATTTTTAGTTTTGCTTTTTTAAGTGCTTTGCCATCTAAGATTTTTTCCATGTGGGCCATGTATTCTTTTTTAAGAGTATTGGTAGGCACCACAGCTGTATTAAGATGGTTAAACTCTGTAGAAGAGGCTTTGAGCTGTTGGGAAGTAGAAGAGGGGGTACGCTTTTCAATATCTTCTACGATTTCATTGTTGGCGATACCGCCATAGTAAGCTACCCATTTGACACCGCAAACGTGATAATCGGCCTCACTGCCGGTCACAATCAGTCCGCCTACCGCCGTTTCCTTTAATACGTTCCATTCTACGGCAGGGGTAGGAAGCGGCTCGTCCGCCATTTTGACACTAATACCGCTGGCCAGAAAGGCATTGGCCGCTACGTAAGCAAATTGCTTAGATAAGAAGCGCGTATCATATCCAATAATAATCAACGGTTTTTTGGGTTTTTTGCCGAGTTCTTGGCAATGCTTTTGATAGCCGCTTCCCTCAAAACCATAAAATGAGTTTTCCAATACATGATCAGAAATCCCAAACGCTAAGCGTTGGACGGCCTGAGCCGTCATCCCTTCGGCAATTACGCCGCGGAAACCGGATGTGCTAAATTTAATCTCTTCGCTCATAAGTGCACATATTATACTAAAACAGGGGAAATTTTTCACTCTTTTTATATGGTACGTGAAGCAAGAGTATAAGTGCGGAGCTAAAAATGTTAAAATAACCTTATACTGAGGAATTTATGCATTTTGAATATGTAAAAGAATTTATTAAGAATGCCGGATTGCCCAATTTCCGCATTGCACAGGTAAAAGATGCGGTATATAAGAACGGGATTTCTTCTTGGCAGGAGGCGACTGCGTTGCCAGCGGCTTTGCGGGAACAATTGGAAAAAGAGCGGCCGATTTTGAGCTTTACCGTTAAGAAAATGGTCTTTTCGGAAAAAGACCGCGTGGCAAAAGCTTTGCTGAAATTAAAAGATGGGTTACTGATAGAAACTGTTTTACTCAAACCGCATGAAGGCTGGAGCGTATGTGTTTCTACGCAAGTAGGTTGTGCGATGCGTTGTAGTTTTTGTAGTACGGGTAAGATGGGCTTTAAGCGGGATTTAACCGACGAAGAAATTGCGGACCAGGTACTCATGTGGTTTCAGTATGTTAAGAGGGAAAAACTCGGGGAGCGCATTTCTCATGTGGTATTTATGGGAATGGGCGAGCCGCTAGTGAACTATTTAAATGTAGTAAAAGCGGTACAAAATTTAACTAATCCGGATTTTTTGAATATCGGCGCGCGGCATATTTCCATTTCCACTTCGGGGATTGCCGATAAACTCCATAAACTAGCCACCGATTTGCCGCAAGTAAATTTGGCTATTTCTTTGCATAATGCAGACAATGACGAACGGACGAAATTAATGCCGGTCAACCGCCGCTATGATTTGGATGAATTACGCTTGGCGTTAGACGAATATCTGGCATTGACCGGCCGGCAAGTGTTTTTGGAATATGCGGTCATTGATGGCGTAAATAACCGACCGGAACATATTCGTAAGTTAGGCAAATGGATTCGGGACAGTAAATTTAGTTATTTGTTACACGTTAATCTAATTGCTTGTAACTTGGGGCGCGGTGACAAGACAGAAGACCGTGTCGTGCAAGACATGGCCGATGCCCTCAAAGCTATGGGGATAGGTGTGACCATTCGCAAGAGCATGGGAAATGATATCAGTGCTGCCTGCGGACAATTAGCCTCTAAAAATTAGGAGAAGAAAATGAGAAAACTAGTACTTTTAGGTATGTTGTGTGTTGGGTTGGGGGCGTGTGCCTCTTTGCAACAGAGCAATACGGATTGGATTGCGATAGGGCCCGCTTTTCCGGCTAAAAAAACAGCGGCAGAAATTGAAATTTTTACAGACAAAAAGGACATTACACACCCGTACGGCAATTTGGGTCTTTTGCGTATTAAAAACTTGAGTCCCGATAGAGATGCGTTGAAACGCGGCGTACAAGAAGCTCGTAAAATTGCAGCTTCTAAAGGCGGCGATGCTATTTTTATAGGTCAATATAACAATGCAGAAGATGGCATTGCAAAACCTACGGTTACTTTAATCGTCTATGTATTAAAGTACGGGGATAATCTGACGGAAGGCGATTACAAAGCCATGGAAGATTTTGAAATAGAGGGCGCGTTAAATAACAGCGTATCATTCTAATTTATGCCATCTAAAAAAGCGATTGTATTATTTTCAGGCGGCCTAGATAGCACGACGTGTTTATACTGGGCCTTGGATAAAGGTTATACGTGCGAAACGTTAACACTTTCTTATGGGCAACGGCATGAACGGGAAGTGCGTTCTGCGCGTACCATTGCCAATCGTTTGGGTGTGAAACAACATGAGGTGTCTTTGAATTTGCCTTGGTTGGCGGCCAGTTCACTGGTGGATACTAAGCAAGATATTCCCGACCACCCGCTATCCGAAATTACCAACGGACAAATTCCTTCCACATATGTACCGGGACGGAATTTGATGTTTTTATCTATGGCGGCTTCTTTAGCCGATGTGGTACAAGCAGATGCCATTGTGGCCGGCCCCAATGCGATTGATTTTTCCGGTTATCCGGATTGTACGCCGGATTTTTTTCAAGCGGCCGGCAAAGCGATTCAATTGGGCACCGCCCATGGCGTACAACACGGCATAGAGGTGTTGGCCCCGCTGATGGAATTGAGTAAAACAGATATTGTGAAACTAGGCGCATCCTTGGGCGTACCTTTTGAATTGACTTGGAGTTGCTACAACGGCGGGGAAAAACCGTGCGGTTATTGTGACTCTTGCAAACTACGCGCACGAGGTTTTGCGGAAGCCGGCGTGAAAGACGGTTCGGTGGAGAGTTAATATGAAAAAATGTTTTGTAATTTGTTGTCTGTTACTTTGTGCGGGGTTTATTTGGGCCCAAGATGGTGCGGCTGCACAACGCCCCTTGGCTTTAGCCGTGCGTCCTTCTGCAGAACAACGAAAATTGTTCAAGCAACGTAATAAAGAAATCCGCCGGCTAACCAAACAATACCGTCGGGCCAGTGAAGAAGAAAAACCGCTTATTAAAGAACAACTGGCACAGCTTGTGTCTACTGCTACGGACGAAGGTTTAGCCTGGACGAAAGAACGAATTGCGTCGGAAAAAGCAAATTTAGATGTTTGGGAACAAAAACTGGCTCAACAAGAGAAAAATTTAGAGGAGATAAAAGCCCGTCGTGTTGACGAAATTTTAAGCGGGGAGGCTGAAAGGCGTTATAAACTGGCCCGCAAACGTTGGAAAAAAGAAATGAAAGCCGTCCGAAAATCTATGAAATAAATTATTTTATATGGAAAAATAAAAGCCCCGCTCAAACAGCGGGGTTTCTTTTTGCCCCTGCTGTTGTGTTGTTTCTTGTTTGGCTGTTTTCTCGTTACTTCCGCCCGCCGTCATCCCGCAAATTATCACCCGCTGTCATCCCCGAAATTTGTAATCGGGGATCTCCCCCTTATAAATAACAAAGCGGCTGAGATTCCCGACAAAGACACTCGGGAATGACAATTAGGGTTGTTTATTTTTGGGCCGTTTTCTCGTCGGGAAATAAAAAAGGCTTGACTTGTTTTTTTTTTTTTGCTACGATTTCTTGAAACGCCGCTGTTTTCAAGGCACTGAGTCTCTAAACGTTGTGCTGTGGGCGTTTTAAGCTTATTAAACAGGAGAATAAAAATGTCAAAGAAAGCCTTTACCTTAATAGAACTATTAATCGTAGTTCTGATTATCGGAATTCTTTCCGCTATTGCTCTGCCGATGTACCAAGGAGCAGTAGACAAAAGCCATTGGAGCACGATGCTC
>JAZNEO010000239.1:0-1717 GCA_045588685.1 Candidatus Avelusimicrobium sp.
GCGGCACGTTCGGCCCAACGTTTGGTTTGCTCTAATGCTTGGCGCGCCTCATGCTTGGAGGGGTCTTTAGCATGGATACAAACATCTAACATGGTCCAAATATCTGAGCCGATTTCCTTTTCAAAATCAATGACATTTTCCGGCGTAAAGAGATGTTTGCTCCCGTCATGGTGGGAGCGAAACAACACCCCTTCTTCGCTGATTTTGCGAAATTGAGAAAGACTGTACACTTGAAAACCGCCGGAATCAGTCAAAATACTTCCCTTCCATTTCATGAAGTCATGCAGGCCCCCTAATGTTTGCAACGTTTTAGTGCCCGGACGCAAATACAAGTGATAGGTATTAGACAACAGACATTCGGCCTTCACTTCCTGTAAATCAGCCGAGGTAAGGGCTTTGACGCTGGCTTGCGTGGCTACCGGCATAAAAACCGGCGTGTGTACGGCTCCGTGCCGGGTGTACAAAACACCGGTACGGGCCTTGCAATGAGAATCTTTGGTTTTAATTTGAAAAGGTGAAAGCATGGTAAATCCTTAAAAAGTTAAATCAAGTAGGGCCTGAGCAACTGCCGGCGGTACATGATGTGGCAGGCTGTTTTGAATAAAACGGTTCCAATATCGTTTGATTTTGGCTTTGGCTAGCGGTGCCAAAAAATACTCCAGCGGTAAAACGGAACTGCTTCCCATATCGTTAATGAGCACCAAGCGGAAATTATTTTCGTCCAAGCGTTGGTATAAAATATTTTCCGGATAAATAGACATCGCAATGATGCGGTATTGTAACATTTGATTGCGCAAATGTAGTAAGGCATCGTGAATGTGCGTGATTTGTTGGGAAGTGCACGCCGGATCATTCAAAATGGTTTCAATGCTAGTGGCTATTTTTCCGTCAAAATCGCACACTAACTCAAAAATATGTCCGGTGCCCAAATTGGTCTGTACGGTGCCGTAATAAGCCGGTAAAATGCCGCTTTGTGGGCCCCGTTGTTTGAGAATATGCGTTAAATAATAAATTTCGCGGTTTAAATCCGTTTCGCCCGCTTTATTATAGGGGACTTTAATGCATTGGCGCTTATTTTGCGGATGGCGGAAACATTGTTTGTGACTGCCTTTGGCAATAAATTGTTCGTCAGTTAATTGAATGGTAGACATAGGCGCTCCTAAAGAATTAACATACTATCCCCAAAAGAATAAAAACGATATTTCTGTTCTACGGCTTCCCGATAGGCCTGATAAATAAAATCTTCTCCGGCTAGGGCGGTAACCATGCAGAGGGGGGTAGAATCCGGAAAATGAAAATTAGTAATCAAATGGGTAATTGCCTTAAACTGATAACCGGGATAAATAAAAAGGTCTGTCCATTTTTTTCCGGGTTGCGTAAGGCCGTTTTCCGTAAAGCTTTCCAGGGTGCGGGTGCTGGTGGTACCCACAGAGAAAATGGCTTTTTTGGCCTGGCGTGCCTGATTAATTATTTCTGCAGTTTGAGATGAAATTTCCGCCAGTTCGGGCAACATTTGATGTTGCTCCGGTTCTCCGCGCAACGGTTTAAAAGTACCCCAACCCACGTGTAGTGTAATATAGGCAATTTGTACTCCTTTGGCTGCTAATTTATCTAATAATTCTTGCGTAAAATGAAAACCTGCCGTGGGGGCCGCAATAGAACCTTCGTATTTGGCATAGACGGTTTGATATCGTTCTTTATCCGTAGACAGGCTGGG
>JAZNEO010000240.1:0-7221 GCA_045588685.1 Candidatus Avelusimicrobium sp.
AAACATATCTCCTCCTGCTTATTGGCATGCGGTGTTTTTCTTTCAATTATTCTAGCATTAATTGGTATAATGGAGTGAGATTTACTTTAAAAAGGAGTTTATATATGGAAGAAAAGCCGGAAGATACTAATACAATTCCCAATACGGATATTCACGGGCCGGAAAATTGGGAACAAAAATTAAAAGAGAATGAAAAAACAGTTCCTCCGCAGGATATTGAAATTGTGTCCGCGGATCATAAAGAACCGTCTCCGATACACACTTCTGTTGGTTTTTGGTTCTTTTTGCTGTTAATAGCGTTTTGTATTTCCGCTGTTTGCGGAGTTTATCTGAGCGTAAAACCCGGCATGACTTGCCAACGGGGAGAATCCTCTGCTGACACTTCTTTTGCGTTTAAGAAAAATGCTAAGAATAAAAAAGAAGAGGGGCTTGCCTGGATTAAAGTGCGCGGTGTGATTGAAGAGGAAGAAGATGCCAGTCCGTTTAGCCGTCCTTCCAGTGCCTCTTCTATATCCAAACGGATTCGGGAGGCCGCTAAAGATGAACGTGTAAAAGCCATCGTACTGGATATTAATTCACCGGGTGGAACCGTAGCTTCTGTGCAAGATATTTATAGTGAAATTTTAAGAGCCAAAGAACAAGGTAAAAAAGTAGTAGCTTTGTTTAGAGATGTGGCGGCCAGCGGTGCTTTTTATATTGCGATGGCGGCAGACCAAATTGTGGCGGAGCCCGGTACCATTACAGGTTCTGTAGGCGTGATTATGCAAGCCGGCAATGTGGTGGGCTTGTTTGATAAATTAGGAATTCAAGTGACGCCGATTACATCCGGGAAATATAAAGACATTGGTTCTGCATACCGCCAAATGACGGAAGCGGAAAAGAATTTACTACAGGATATGGTTAATGATACTTACTCCCAATTTTTGGCTGCGGTGAAGGAAGGGCGTCCCAATGTGGCTCCGGATATTTTAGCTGAATACACCGACGGACGCGTGTTTACCGGCCAACGCGCTTATAACTTGGGCTTTATCGATAAATTAGGCGGAGAAGAAACAGCCAAACAATTAGCCGGAGAGTTAGCAGGGCTGAAAGATCCTAAAATCATCAGCCAGAAAAAAGACAGTTTGCGCGATTTCATTTTTTCATTTAGCTCTGATATGGAAAGCAAGAGTCTGCCTAAACAACTGCAAACATTAAGCACACCCAGTGTGTCGTATTTGTGGGTGTTTTAGGAGGGATTATGCGGGCATTGTGGAACGCCTATTTTTCATATGCAAAAGATCCTACCTCCACGGTACGCCAGTTGGTGCAAGAGCGACGCTTTAATGCGGCTTTTGCCGGATATGGTGTGGCGGCCTTGTGTTGGGTCTGTTTCTTTTGGCTAGGCAAAGATTTATCCGCTTGGGGTTTTTTGTGGCGCTTTGTCTTCTTCTGGTTACTGGAAGTGTCGCTGGGTTATTTGTGGGCGGCGTTGTCAGGCTTGTTTTTGAATTTCTTTTCTGATGATAACGGCCCGTCGGCGTTATTTATTGCGCTAGGCATTTCCGGTTTTGTGCAGGGGCTCTTGTTGTGTTTTTCTTTGATTGCACTGGCGGCGGATGGTTTTGCTCCGCTGATGGCTCTGGTATGTGCGGTGACATTGATTTTACGGTTCTCGTTTGCCGTACTCAATGCCGCGCGGGCGGTGCAGGTAAGCCTGAATAAAGCCTTAGGAGCACTGTGCTTTGTGCTAGTGCCGGCAGTTGCGGCCGTGTGTTTGTCAATCGGCGCTATTGCCCTGTTAATTAGCTTGGCTATTTAAGAATTTTTATGGAAGAGACTGCTTTTGAGAAAGCAGTCTCTTTTTCATCTGGGTCTTTTTGCCTAACTAAAATAGGTCTAAAAGCCCTTGTTTCTTCGATATATTTTTGTCATACTAAAGATATGAAGAGATTGACTTTGTTTATCATCGGAAGTATTTGCATGTTGCCGATAACTTTGTGCGCGCAGCAGGGGAAGTACTATTGGCAATTTGATGAAAAGATAGCGTCTGCTTTGCAAAACAAATTGGCTGATGATAAAGTAACAAATGCCTTTTATCCTCCGAATGTCCAAACCGTAGAAAACGTACAACTGCAACTGCAAACTTACGGGGCAGTAGATGGACGCTTGTTAGCGGCTATTTTGCAGAATCAAACCTATTTATCTTCTTTACAGTTAGAGCAGGTACAAGACCTGGCTCTTGCTTTTGCACAAGCGGATGGCTATGCCGAAAAATTAAGGAATGTTTTGTTTAGCCAAATAGACTTATTAAGTGTGCAAAACGTGCAGTTGAAAAAAGAGGAAGCAAAAAATCAAAAGCAAATAGATACAACCACTCAATTGCTTGCTTTTTATACGATGGCTGCGGCTAGTTTAGGACATCATCCCCAACACAACAAAGCCGTACTGGAGTGGGCTTTTTCAAAAGTAGAAAAAGCGGCACTTGATTCTTATTCAACCCAAACGGCGGTTTGGCCTTCTACTGCATTACTGTCATTAGCGGCAGGTGCAATGGAGGGGGACTGGCCCTATATAATGGGGCAACGACAACGAGAACAATTTGAGTTGCGTTTGGAACGTGTCATACGACAATTTGACTGGATAAAAGACCAACAGACCGATTATTCGTTTAAAGGTTTTGAGAAAAGATCTTGGAGAAATTTGACAAATCAGGGCGTTTTGATTACGTTGTTTTTACAGGCAAATAACTTTTTTGTTTCCAAAGATAATGAAAACGCTCTTAAATCTTGGTTCGTTACCGGCGGGTTGAAGAATCACGAATTGCGCTTTGCCAACGACGGAAGTACCTTTTACATCTCACATCCAACTCCCGGGACTGACGGTAAAGGGAATTTTGCAGAGTCTGTAAACGGCCGCAGACATCATATTTTGACACAACTGGTGTATGCTTTATGTGTTTCGTATGCCACGCGGCCCGGTACGGAAGCTTCTGACTTGGTTAAAAAATTCACACGACGCTATTTTGAAACGGACCAAGATGGTAATTTCTTGCATTATTTAGGGATTGCGCTACAATCCATGCGTGCCGGCAGAGAGTTGTTGGAAAACAGTTTTTTGGAAGGTTGGCAAGCAGAAGAACAAGCTTTGCAAAAAGAACTGTATGAAAAATTAAAAAAACGTTATAAAGTATCTTTAACGCTCACATACATTCAAGGTGGTTCTGAAGTTGCCGCAATCTGGGAAGTGTTCTATCTGGCATGTGAGACAGTTGGGGTGGTGGCCCCCGGAGTTGCTAAATTTGCTCAAAAAACTCTTTTCAAAATGTTACCTGTGCGCGCCGGTCTAGGTTTAATTGCGTTTGACATATCGGTAAAACATATCATGCGTTTTACTGGAAACAGTATGCGTAGCTTTCTGCAATCATATGGCTGGAAAATGGCGGCCGCCGGAGCCGTTGGCGTAGGAGTGAGTGCTGACAGCCCGATTTCACGTCCCTCTGCGCGGTAAAACAAATTGGTAAATTTAATCAACAACAGCCCTGCAATCGCGGGGCTGTTTTCATAAGTGTGACAATGAGTTTTTTATTTTGCAAATAAGAAATTGGGACGAAAATAAGGTGCGGGTGGGAATCGAACCCACGAATAAGAGTTTTGCAGACTCTCGCCTTACCACTTGGCCACCGCACCGTCACAACTACTTAAATTGTTACCTATATTATAGCAAAAAAACGCTTTTTTGAAAAATACCCCTTGAAAAAATTTACTTTTAGTTTATACTAGCGGTAGGGGAAGCCAACAGAGAGCCTATTTTTGAAAGGGTTATGTCCCGTAAAGGGGCGCGGCTTCCCTCCTTTTTGCGTCTGTCCAAGGAAAATATCTCGTCCCCCGTCTGCTTTTTTTGATATAATATAAACAGCTGAAAAAGTACTCTGCCGCAAAAATCACTTTTGCGAAATGTATATTTTTGCTATAATATACAGGACGTCTTTTTTGCGGGCGTAGTTCAATGGTAGAACGTCAGCCTTCCAAGCTGGTCACGTGGGTTCGATTCCCATCGCCCGCTTTTTAGTCCTAGTAGGACGATAAAACAATTGAGGTGTAAAAGCACCGAATGCTGGGGTAGCTCAGCTGGTAGAGCATCTCCATGGTAAGGAGAAGGTCGTGGGTTCGATCCCCATCCCCAGCTTATTTTGAAAAGACTAAGTAGTAAATAAGTAAACTAAAAACAGGAGAACTAACACAAATGGCAAAGGAAAAATTTTCCCGCAGCAAACCGCACGTGAACGTCGGTACCATTGGTCACGTAGACCACGGTAAGACCACGCTCACCACCGCTATTACTAAAGTATTAGCCAAAGAAGGTAAAGCCAAAGCTATGGCTTACACGGATATCGCCAAAGGCGGTGTGGTCCGTGACGCTTCTAAAATCGTAACGGTTGCTGTTTCTCACGTAGAATACGAATCCGAAAAACGCCACTATGCACACATCGACTGCCCGGGACATGCTGACTACATTAAAAACATGATCACCGGTGCCGCTCAGATGGACGGTGCTATCTTGGTGGTGTCTGCGGTAGACGGCCCGATGCCGCAAACCCGCGAACACGTACTTTTGGCCAAACAGGTAAACGTACCCAAATTGGTCGTGTTCCTCAACAAAGTAGATTTGATGGACGATAAAGAAATGTTGGATTTGGTAGAAATGGAAATCCGCGAATTATTGTCCAAATATGAATTTGATGGTGACAATACCCCCATCATACGCGGTTCCGCTTTGAAAGCCATTGAAGGCGACCAAGGTGAATTGGGTGAACCCTGCATCCACCGCTTAATGGACGCCTTGGACAGCTGGATCCCTGAGCCGAAACGCGATACCGACAAACCGTTCTTGATGGCTGTAGAAGACGTATTCTCCATCACCGGCCGCGGTACCGTAGCTACCGGTCGTATTGAACGCGGTAAGGTGCACGTAGGTGATGCGTTGGAAATCATCGGTTTCCGCGATAACTTAAGCACCGTTGCCACGGGTATTGAAATGTTCCGCAAACTCTTGGATGAAGGTATCGCCGGCGATAACGTAGGTATTTTGTTGCGCGGTATTGAAAAGAACCAAGTAGAACGCGGACAGGTTTTGGCTGCGCCGAAATCTATCACCCCGCACAAACATTTCATGGGCCAAGTGTACATCTTGAAGAAAGAAGAAGGCGGTCGCCATACCCCGTTAACTCCGGGTTACAAACCGCAATTCTACTTGCGCACCACCGACGTTACCGGCGAACTCAACTTCAAACAAGAAATGATCATGCCGGGCGATAACGCCGAAATCGAAGTGAAACTCATCACCCCGGTCGCTATGGAAGAAGGCTTGCGCTTCGCTATCCGCGAAGGCGGTCACACCGTAGGTGCTGGTGTCGTCACCAAGATTATTGAGTAGTTCTATTGTTTAGTTCACTGTTACAGGGACATTGGTCCGCCAATGTCCCTGTAGGTATCATAAAGTGAACGCAAATTCTCGTAAGGAAAATTAAGATGGCAACCAACGAAAGAATCAGCATCGCCTTGGCTTGCACCGTATGCAAGAATAAAAACTATTACCAAGTGCGCGGCAAAAAGAAAGATTATAAATTAGAAGTCAACAAATTTTGCAAGAAATGCGGTAAGAGCACCTTGCATAAGGAAACCAAGGCTTCTTAAGATTTTTGGGGGGAGCGTCGGTTAACTGGTAAACCACCGGTCTCCAAAACCGGGACTGAAGGTTCGAGTCCTTCCGCTCCTGCCAGTTTTACGCAAAGGATTAATTATGAAGAAAGCAACTGATTTCCTAAAACAATGCGTGTCCGAGTTAAAGAAATCCACTTGGTTAAGCCGCAAAGAAGTAGTACAGAGTACTATTTTGGTGGCGATTGTGGTCGCTTTGACTTCTGCTTATGTAGGAATTATAGATTTTGGTTTGACCAAAATATTAGGCCTAATGGTAGGGGGACGCTAATGTCTGAAGAAAAAAATTGGTATGTTGTGCATACCCAAACCGGACATGAAGATAAAGTGCGCCAGAAAATTTTGCAACAAATTGAAGTGCAAGGTTTTGGCGACCGCGTGTTTCAAGCGCTAGTTCCGACGGAAGAAGTAGTGGAAGTCAAACAGAATAAGAAGATCCTTCGCAAACGCAAATTCTTCCCCAGCTACGTACTCGTGCAAATGAATTTAACCAGCGAATCCTACTGGTTTATTAAAAACATTATCGGAGTGACGGGATTTTTAGGAGATCCAAACCCGGTCCCGCTTCCGGAAGAAGAAATTGCCGGTATTGTAGAACTCACCGAAGAAGGTGGCAAGCCGAAACATATTGTGAACTTTGAACGGGGCGAAAGTGTACGTATTACCGAAGGTCCGTTTAAGCATTTTATCGGGAAAGTGGAAGAAGTCAACGAGCAGAAAAATAAACTCAAAGTCATGGTAACGGTCTTTGACCGCTCTACCCCGGTGGAAGTAGATTTTCTGCAAGTGGAAAAGAACTAATTTAAGCCCGTTTTTATCGGGCGTTTGTAGTAAAAATTATTGGAGTAAAAAATGGCAAAAGAGAAAAAAATTAAAGGTTACATCAAGCTGCAGATCCCTGCAGGCGCGGCCAATCCGGCACCTCCGGTAGGTCCGGCCTTGGGTCAGCATGGTGTAAATATCATGGAATTCTGCAAACAGTTTAACGCCAAAACCGCGAAACTGGAAAAAGGTATTAAGATTCCGGTCGTCATTACCGTATTTGAAGACCGCTCTTTCACCTTCATCACCAAGATGCCGCCGATGGCTGTGCTTATTGTGAAAAAATTAGGCTTGGCCAAAGGCTCCGGCGCTCCGCATAAAGATAAAGTGGGTAAGATTACCCAAAAACAATGCGAAGAAATTGCCGCTGAAAAATTGCCCGACTTGAATACAAAAGATATTAAACAAGCCGCCGAAATGGTAAAGGGCACCGCCCGCAGCATGGGTGTAGACGTAGTAAAATAAATTTAGTTTAAGGCAGGGCATACGCCCGTTACGACCTAAGGAGTTTTAAGATGGGAAAAAGAATGGAAGCTGCCAAAAAAGCATTTGACGCTAACAAAACCTACAGTTTTGAAGAAGCGGCTCAAATTGTCAAAGACAATGCAAAAGCCAAATTCGATGAAACGGTAGAATTGCACGTCAGCTTAGGCATTGATACCAAAAAAGCCGACCAACAAGTGCGCACCACCGTGGTGCT
>JAZNEO010000241.1:0-2491 GCA_045588685.1 Candidatus Avelusimicrobium sp.
CCAGCGAAGCAAGTAGCGCCACTACAAGACCCATCAGCCAGGGGTTTAAGTGGTATCCTTCCCGTAAAACATCGGCAATAGAGTTGGCTTGTAAAGAAGAACCAGCCGACAAAGCCATTAGTAACGTGCCAAAGGCAAACAAAGCGGCTAGCCATTTCATTTTTAGTACACGGGTCATTACATACATGGGACCGCCCACATATTCGTCTGCCCGGCGTACGCGGTATTTGACGGCTGCCGTACATTCGCAGTATTTAATGGCAAAGTTGAAAAAGCCGGCTACTAACATCCAAAATACTGCCCCGGGGCCGCCCTGCGCAACCGCTGTTGTTACTCCTAAAATGCTGCCGGTACCAACGGTAGCTCCTATCATCATGGCCAGCGAACCAAAGCTACTGACAGTTCCCTCTCCACTGTCCGGAGTAATGGAAAGGCGCATGGCACGCAAAATATGTTTTTGAATAAAGCCCAATTTGAAGGTTAAATAAATACTTAACCCAAAAATGAGCACAATCATGGGGGGACCCCATATAAAATTATTTAACAAGTCTAACGCATGGAGTATGTTTTCCATAACGGTTTCACACCTATCCTATCGATACAATTACTAATTATTGTAACAAATTTAGCAGGCGCTGTAGTGCAAGCGTGAAAAAGAATAACACAAAGGCGCTGATAATTTATACAATAAGGGGGACATCAATATGTGATGGAGGATTGGTTTATGAAAAAAGTTTTGCTAGGTGCCGTGTTGGCAGTGATAGCAGTGGGATGTTCTTCCGTAGAGACACAACAAGAGGATTCAGAGGCTTTGACCAGCCAGTATGTGAAGTACCAGATTGTAGACCAGGAATTTGATAACTTATCTATTCCCAATGATCACTACGATCGCGTAGCTCCGTATGAAGATCAGGTGAATGGTTCTTCGTACATTCAAAGTGTTTCTTCTTCTCGTACTACCGGAAAAAAACCGGCTCGCAAAGATAAAGTGCAAAAAACCGTAGTGGACGGGAATGGTAATCCGTTGCCGGCTGATGCTTCTGCTCCGATAACTGATCAGGAAGCTTTGCCGGACGAAACATTCTAAGAAGCAGGCTTTGCTATGGAGTCGGCAATCGATAAACAAGCGCTTTTGGAACAAGAAGCCCATAGGCTCTATGGGCTTCTTGGTTCCGTGTCTCGCAGTAAAACAACAAAGTGGACTTATGCCGACTGTTTGCAAGCAGCTCCTTATACCTTAAGCATTAATCAAATCAAAAAAGAACAAAATGCCGTTATCTTAGCCCATTCGTACACGGTTCCGGAACTTGTGTTAGGGGTGGCGGACTTTAGTGGCGATTCCTACGCGCTGAGTCTTAAAGCCCGTGAAGTGGCCGAGGAAAAAATTATCTTTGCCGGTGTGTGGTTCATGGCGGAAACCGCCAAAATTTTAAATCCTTCCAAACAAGTAATTATCCCAGCCGGAAAGGCAGGATGTACGTTGGCAGATTCGATCACAGAGGAAGATGTCCTTCGTTTAAAACAGCAATACCCGGGAGTGCCTGTTTTGTGTTATGTCAATAGCACTGCGGGAGTCAAAGCGGAAAGTGATGTGTGTGTCACTTCCGGGAATGTGTTTGACATCGCGGCCAAACTGCCGCAACAAGAACTGATTTTTGTTCCGGATTTACTCATGGCGCAAAATATCGAAATTGAATTAAAACGCCGCGGTACGCCTAAGAAAATTATCGCTTCCGGCGGTAGTTGTTGCGTGCATGATAAATATACGCCAGCTCAGGTGGAAACGTTGCGCAAGACATATCCGGGCATTACCATGATTTGTCATCCGGAATGTGCACCGGAAGTGTGTGCTGTGTGCGACTATGTGGGCAGCACGAAAGGAATGCAAGATTTTGTGGCACGCAGTAGCCAAAAAATATTCGGTATGCTGACAGAATTTGGGCTGGTGAACCGTTTAGAGGCGGCCTATCCGGAAAAGCAATTTATTTGGCCGTTCGGAATGTGTTCTTATATGAAGAAAAATACATTAGCCAATGTGTTTCAAGCCTTGCTGGAGCCTCGGCCAGATCAGATCATTACCTTGCCGGAAGATGGACAAGAGCGGGCCAAAAAATCTTTAGATAAAATGTTCGAGTTAAGCAAATGATGATTGAAAAAATTATACAGTTAGCCTTAGAAGAAGATTTAGGACTGGGGGATATTACCTCCGATAATATTTTCACGCCGCAAGACCGCGCTAAAGCAATGGTGGTGGCAAAAGAAGATTTGGTATTGTGCGGCATGGAACTGGCACGACAAACTTTTTGGTTGGTAGATGAAGAACTCACTTTTCGCCCGCTTAAACAAGACGGCCAATGGGTGAAAAAAGGGGAAAAAGTGCTGCAGTTAGAAGGCCGTACCTTGAGTATTTTGAAGGGCGAAAGAACGGCTCTGAACTTAATGCAACGGCTAAGCGGTATTGCTACCGCCAGCAAAGAATATGCAGAGATTG
>JAZNEO010000242.1:0-1508 GCA_045588685.1 Candidatus Avelusimicrobium sp.
GCTTGCGACACAGCGCGTACGGCTTCTTCTTGGCCGATAATACGCTGGTGCAACTGTTCTTCCATGTGTAAAATCTTATCGGTTTCACTTTGTGTCAGACGTGTTACCGGAATGCCGGTCCACTTGCTGGCCACGAGCGCAATATCCTCATAAGTGACCTGTATCTTTTGGGAAGCCTGCTTGGTTTTCCAATCCAGTTTGGCCTGCTCTAATTGTTTTTTCAAATCTTCTTCGGTTGTTTTTAGCTGAGCCGCTTTTTCAAATTGTTTTTCACGCAACGCTTGGTCTTTGTCCTCTACTGCTTGTTGATACTTATGCTGCAAATCCCGAATGGCTTGCGGTAAGGAAGCGTTTTTAAGACGGGCGCGGGCCCCGGCCTCATCGAACAAATCGATGGCTTTATCCGGTTGCGCTCGGTCGGTAATATAGCGGTCGGCTATGGCGGCGGCGGCTTGTACGGCATCATCGGTATATTCTACGTGGTGATGGGCTTCGTACCCTGCCCGTATACCTTTCAAAATACGCACGGTTTCTTCCACGTCAGGCGGTTCTACGGTGACAGGTTGAAAACGGCGTTCGAAGGCACTATCTGACTCAATATATTTACGATATTCATCAAAGGTGGTGGCACCAATGCATTGGATTTCGCCGCGGGCTAGTGCCGGCTTGAGCATATTGGAAGCATCCATGGACCCTTCAGCGGCTCCGGCCCCAATGAGGGTGTGTAATTCGTCAATAAAGATAATGACATTGCCTGCTTGTGACGCTTCATCAATGATATTTTTTAATCGTTGTTCAAATTCGCCGCGGTATTTCGTACCGGCTACTACGGAAGCCAAATCCAAGGCTAATAAACGTTTGTCTTCCAAAACAGAAATATCGCCGGAAGCCATTTTCTGGGCCAGCCCTTCTACAATAGCTGTTTTACCTACGCCGGGCTCACCCAGCAGGACAGGATTATTTTTGGTTCGGCGGGCTAAAATTTGCACCAACCGTTCGATTTCCGTTTCCCGCCCAATAACCGGGTCTAACGCGTTTTTAGCGGCTAGAGCCGTTAGGTCACGGGTATATTCATCCAAAGTGGGGGTTTTGCTTTTCTGTGTGGAACGGTTAGCCGGTTGAAAGGTGATTGCTTCTGTTTCTTCTTCATCCTCTTCCTCGGGAGAAACCGGTTCTTGCAGGTCTTGCGGCTGCGCCCCTTCCAAAAAAGTGAGGGTTGTTTCCCGTAAAGCGGGCAAGGTAACATTTAGGTTTTGCAAAATGGTTACGGCCATGCCTTCTTCTTCACGGGCTAGTCCCAACACGATATGTTCTGTACCGATCGTTTCGCTACCGAGGGATTGAGATTCTTCCACCGCATATTCTAGCACCTTTTTGGCGCGTGGTGTGAAAGGGATTTCTCCCAGCAACATAACTGCATCTCCCATGCCTACCATCTTTTCAATTTCCAGGCGTACCTGGCGAAAGGTGATGCCCAAAGAAGTTAAAATTTTATTGGATACAGTGCC
>JAZNEO010000243.1:0-3803 GCA_045588685.1 Candidatus Avelusimicrobium sp.
TCTATCTAATATATCCAACACATCGGAAAACTCTTTTTCACGATGCGCTTTGCGAATCGTATCGGCCGCGTAAGAGAACCATTTCTCATAGAGCCCCTGCACAAGGGCTTGCTGTTCTAACTGCTCTTGGTTTTCTGTTCTTTGCACGTGAGCTGTGTCACCGGCTGAACCTTCCGTATTATTACGATATACCGAGAAGGCAGAAACTCCTTGGTCTAAATACAGCGCAAGGGTTTTGCCTGCCAATATATCCTTTAGTAAAAAACTTTGACCGGGTTGCTTGGCTGGACGCGCGGAAGCTGGCTGTTCCGTCCTTTCAGAAACAGCCGGAGAAACCTCTCTCTCCTCCTCATAATCCCACATGGCCCCCCATTCTGAGCCAAAAGCAGGAAGTCCAATCAGCATCACACATATAGCCCAAAAACACCGCATAAAATTCCTCTTATCCTTAACAGTTTGGTTATAGCAATTAATTCAAAAAATACTTTGATCCATCTTGGATGCCACCGATAGCTTTACAATATGCCGTAGCAACAGCCGCATTACTTTCCCCGGTGCAGTAAATACGTCCTTTGTAATCACCGTTGTCAGCCGTGGCATCTTTCGCATAAAAATAGATATTAATTTTTTTGCCATTAGGTAACAGATAGGAATATTGCACCTTTCCGCCGGCAAGTATCTTAAACATCTTTTGCCCTGTTTTACCGGCATCATAATACAGCTCCGATCCGGCCGTTACCTTTGCATAGGCATTGCCGTCCTTATCCGTGAAATTAGGCGGTACGCTTAAGACGAGGTTATCATAGATAGCTGTATATCCGTCCGTATTTGCCAAATAATACTCATCCAGTGCCGTCGCTAAGGCACGGCCGATAGGCATACCGGTCATAATACGCGTTTTGGTCACCGCCTTTTCATATTGCGGTAACGCAATAGCAGACAAGATACCGATAATTAACACCACTACCAACAGTTCTATCAACGTAAATGCACGATTATTATTCATAATTCCTCCTATACTTCTTTTACATAGTTTAATGCAAAAAGACAAAAAAACAATATTTTTACTTAGCTGAGAACTATGCCTAAGCGGCATTTTACTAGTATAATTTTCTTGTATTTATTTATCCAGCTCTTTTTTAAATAATCCACGCAAAAATTCTTCTACTAGCGGTTTTGCTCCCAACCCGGCCGCAATGGCAAAAGCCAATCCTAAAGAAGCCAGCACAATCGTGGCTACTTGCTTGACCAGCACGGTGGCAATCCCCAAATTTTCCACCGCGGCTAACGTGAAGAAAAAGACCACAAACACATATACGGCCCGTGCTAAAATTTGGCCGCCATTTAAGTTATTGGCTTTGGCAGAATTATCAATAATATTGCTCACCAATTTGCCTAGTAACAGACCGGCAAACAAAATCAGCAACGATACAAAAGCCGTCGGGATAAAACCCAAAAACCGCGTAAACAAATCTCTTAATACGGTTAAATGCAACACATCGGCGGCTAGTACCACCGAGTAAAAAGTCACAGCCCACGCTAACACAAAAGCAATAATGTATGTCGGAGATTTCCCAAGCCCAAACCGCACACACAATTCATTAATACCCAATTTGGAAGTTTTCTCATCAAATTTGAATTTTCCCAACCATTTTTTAGTTTGCGAGCCTGCCCAACGGGATATATAAAGTCCTAACACCATAATTAATACTGCCACCAACAAAGCACCCAACACATGACCCGTTTGTTGGGCCAGTTCCACTAAATGTTCACTGATCTGTGTAGAAATCGTTTCCAAATTCATAAATTCTCCTTTTTTTCTATTGTAGCAAAATTTAAATTGCTACAATAGGTAATATGAGCGGTATTCAATATCTAAAAGGCATTGGGCCGGCCAAAGCAAAACTGTTCGAGCGGTTGGAAATTTACTCTACCGCCGATCTGTTGCATTATTATCCACGCACGTATCAAGACCGGCGGGAAAATCCGGCCGCTAACGGATTAAATCCCCTTTCGCTGGTGATATTTAAAGGCAGGGTGTTACGAGCGCAGACCGTACCCGCCCGCTCGGTGCTGATTTTCAAAGCATTTTTAGCCGATGAAAAAAATAATCAAATCGAATGTACCTGGTTTAAGCGGCGTACCTTTCGCAATTTCCGTTTTGACCCTTTTGCCCAACTCAAAAAAGATTTCAAAATAAATGCCGAAATTTGGATTATCGGCCGCCGCGAAAACCGAAATAATTTCTTTGATAATAAAATCACGGTAGAAGAATATTACCCGGTCAATGCACCTGATACGCCGTGGCACGCAGGGCGCATTACGCCGATTTATGGGCTGACGGAAGGACTTACCAATAAACAATTCCGCCAGTTTATGCACGAGGCCCTCCGTCAAGCTGAAGCACAACAGGAAGCGGATATTTTACCGCCTGCATTAGCCGAAAAAAGGCATTTTTTAGGAAGTGTGCAAGCCCTACAAGCCATTCACTTTCCGTCCAGTTTAGCTGAACTAGAAAATGCGCGGGCCCGCCTGGCCTATGAAGAATTTTTGCTGTTAGCCACGGCCTGGGGCATTAAACGCACCCAAACCAAAGCAATTGCCAAAAATTACGGTTATGAAATCAAAAAGCATTTGCTCACGCCGTTTCGCCAAAATTTAGGTTTTGAGTTCACGGGCAGTCAGAAAAAAGTGATTAATGAAATCTTTGCCGATTTACAATCTCCTCTGCCGATGAACCGATTACTACAAGGGGATGTGGGTTCGGGTAAAACGATTGTGGCTTTGTCTGCCATGCTGTTGGCGGCCGAAAACGGCTATCAAAGTGCGCTCATGGCTGCAACGGAAATTTTAGCTGAACAGCACTATTTAACCTTTCAAAAGATCCTCAAAAAGCTCAAAGTACCGGTGGCCATTTTAACTTCTAGCACCAAAACCGCCGAGCGCAAAAAAATACTGGCAGGTTTAGCCGACGGCAGTATTTCCATTATTGTGGGAACGCATGCGCTACTGCAAGAAGACGTAAAATTTCATTGTTTGAAACTGGCTGTGATTGACGAGCAACACCGCTTTGGCGTGAAACAACGGGCCACCTTGAAAGAGAAGACGGACCATTTAGATTTACTGACCATGACCGCCACCCCTATTCCGCGCACATTGGCACTTGCTTTTTACGGAGATTTAGCTGTATCTACGCTGACCGAGCTTCCCCCCGGCCGTCGCCCTATTTTTACCCAACTGGCTGACGAGTGGCAAGCGCAACAACGTGTGGCCGCCGAAGTGCAAAAAGGCAGACAGGCCTATATTGTTTATCCGCTTATTGAAGAGAGTGAAAGCATTTCGGCCAAAGCTGTTACCGAGGGATTTGAAAAATTAAAAACCATTTTTCCGCAGTACAAACTGGCCATGTTACACGGGCAAATGAGCCGCACGGAAAAAGAAAGCGTCATGGCGGACTTTGCCGCTCACAAAACCGATATTTTAGTAGCTACCCCCGTCATAGAAGTAGGGATTGATGTGCCAAACGCCACGATTATGGTCATTGAAAATGCGGAGCGTTTTGGGCTGGCCAGCTTACACCAGTTGCGCGGGCGCGTCGGGCGCGGCCAATATGACAGCCAATGTATTTTAGTAGCGCCGCATCAGGGCTCTATTGCGCGTGAACGTTTACGTATTATTTGTGATACTTGCGACGGGTTCAAAATCGGAGCACGCGATATGCAATTGCGCGGGCCGGGTGAAATTTTGGGTACGCGCCAAAGCGGTGATTTTGAATTTAAAGCCGGAGATATTTTTAAAGACCG
>JAZNEO010000244.1:0-5108 GCA_045588685.1 Candidatus Avelusimicrobium sp.
GGCGGTATTGGGCCGGTAACGCTTGCATGTTTGCTTGAAAACATTATATTATGTGGAGAAAGAAAGAAGGAGATAAACCAATGAAAAATTTAATTTGCTTGATGACAATTGTACTTGCAACGACCCTGCTGACCGCTTGCGCCTCCTATCGCCAAAAAGATTATGCGGAACAAGAAGGCACCCGCTATCAAAAGAAAATTTATTTGACGGAAAAAGATTATATGGACGATTTGGAAACCACCGCCCAAGCAGAACGACGGGAAGCTAAACCCAATACAGAATCCGAATACATTTATAATGTACAGCCGGAAACTCAAAAGAATGTATATTTCTTTGATTATCGCACCCGCCCGATGGTCCCCGGCGAACCTTCCGAGCTGGAATATAAAAAGACCAAACGTCTATGGGAGAAACCGCGCCGCTATTCCCCGGAACAATACTACGGTAATCAACCGGCCGAGGATACTTCTTCCTCTAGTTCCTCGTCTTATAATAGTTACGACGATTACGACTATTAGGCCTTGTTTCATTTAGAAATCCCGCTTTTTGGAAGCGGGATTTTTTATAGGAAACATTCGATATGATCGGTAAAAATTCCGTCTACACCTTGTGTCTGTAACTGCTCGGCCAACGCACGGTCGTTCACCGTATATACCATCACTTTCCAGCCGCGACGGTGACAGATATCCAAGATAGCAGGAGTTAAGCGGGTATGATTAATATGCACGCTTTCAACCTCTAATTGCGCCGCCTGTTCTTCATCAAAACAACGGGTCAATAAACCCATACGGGCCTTGGGCATTAAACTGCGCAGGCGTTGCAGAGCAGGCACGTCAAAACTGGAGAATAGCACTTTTTCTTGCACCTCGGCCGGCCAAGCACGCACTTGCCGGCACAAGACCTTCTCCAAAGCAGGATAGGTATTATCGTCATTTTTAATTTCTATATTTAAGCATTGCAATTGCGCCGTGATAATAGGCAGCACTTCAGACAATAAAGGTACATATTCTAAAGTAGCTTCAAACGGATTGGTAAGCGGATAGCGTTGTAAATCTGCCGTTGTTAAATCAGCCAAAGCGACATCCACGCCGGCAGTGGTGGCTAAAGAATAGTCATGATGCACGGCCAGCTGCCCATCTTTTAACAAATGGACATCCAACTCATAGCACGTGGCTCCTCGGGCGCGCGCTAAGGAAAAAGCTGAAAGCGTGTTTTGAACACGGGCGGCACTGGCTCCGCGGTGGGCAAAAACAATCATATTCTTATTGTAGCAAAGAAAAACCACCTACTCCACAAACAGAAGAGAATTACCGTACACAAAAAATTCCCGAGAGTGTTTCTCTCGGGAATTTTTACAGTATTGAATTATTTATTTTTCGCTTGTAATTCGCTGAAGAATTGG
This sequence comes from Candidatus Avelusimicrobium sp., assembly GCA_045588685.1. Taxonomy (GTDB): domain Bacteria; phylum Elusimicrobiota; class Elusimicrobia; order Elusimicrobiales; family Elusimicrobiaceae; genus Avelusimicrobium. Next base: position 1,403 of record JAZNEO010000244.1, read on the forward strand.
CCCCATTGCGCTTTAGTATTAAAAAATCCGGCAACTTGATTGAGCACTTCGTGAAATGGAATGACTGGGTCGCCGCGGAATTGATAGTTGTGGTCCAAAACATTCTTCACTTCATTACGCAATTCCTCATTTTCAATTTTGGCAAGCTGTCTATCCAAGTTGGGTCCAATATTTTCCAATGTGGTCAATATTTCTTGTTCTTCGAACTCTGCTCTATCACGTTGGATATTCAGACATTTCAAGATTTCTCCATGAAGATCCTTAATATTAGACAACACCCCAGCATATTCTGCATGGCGTTCTGCTAACTCATCAAGTTTCTCATCTGCGTTCTGAAAGATTTGCGCAGGAGTAAGGGGTTTTTGAGCTTGCTCATTAGCTTGGGAAATCTTTTGTCCTAATAGTTTATCTACTAATTTTTCTGAGCCCCGGGGATAGCCCTGGGCGAATGCCATCATAGGCAACAAGAGCAACACAGACATCATGATTGCGATTTTTTTCATATTCTTCTCCTTTTATGGTTAGAGCCGGCGGCTTGCGCTACTTTTAACCGATTAATTCCCTACATTTATAGTATTTCAAAAAAACACTTTTACGTCAAGTGTTTTTTAGCTCTACCTAATAATTAGGCCTTTAGACCCATTATAAAATCTCTTTCAGAGAGTTCATAAAGTCTTCCCAACTGTCTCTGGCCTCGCCGCCGCCTTGGGCAAAATCCGGCCGTCCGCCGGCGCGTCCTTTTAAATCCGCCGCAATTTGTTTGGCCACTTCTACGGCATTGGTATTGGGGAGCTGCCCGACCATTTTGACCACAAAGGAACGTTTGCCATCGCGGTCTGTACTGACCACCACCAACGCTTTTTCGTATTTTTGACCGATGGTATCGGCAATGTTGCGCAATTCGCGAGGCTGAGCACCTTCGGCATCCTGCAATACAAGGGTGGCTCCGTTTTTCATCGTAAAAGTCATTTGCGCTAAACCGCCGCCCGCCAAGGTTTTCTCACGGAAAGAAGCATATTGCTTTTTGACTTCTCTGAGCTCGTCTAAAATTTGATTGAGCCGCACACCCACTTCGGGCACCGGCACCATCAGCCGCGCGGCCATTTGCTCCATCCCGGTATGTACCTTCGTCAAATAGTCCAGTGCCGCTTGTCCGGCCACGCCTTCAATACGCCGCACTCCGGCAGACAAAGAACCTTCTTTCAAAGGTACTACCGTAATCACCTGTGCGGTATTAGTGACATGGGTGCCACCGCATAATTCCAAACTATATTTTTTATCCGGTTCTTCAAAACTGCCTCCCATGAGCACAAAACGGGCCGGATCGGCATATTTTTCTCCTAGCAAAGTGACTGCGCCTAACTTAGCCGCATCTTTTAGCGGACGTTCCTGACAGGTAACCGGCAAGGCCTGCTCAATGGCTTGTTGTACCAGCGTCCACACCTGTTTCCAATCTGCCTCCGTAGGAGTTTTGGATAAAGTATAGTCAAAACGAAAACGTTCCGGAGACACAAAAGACCCGCTCTGATGCACACCGGTCCCAAACACTTGCCGCAAGGCCGCATTCACTAAGTGAATGGCGCTATGATTAGCCGCGGCGCGCGCACGCAAGGAAGGATTGACCGATAACAACACTTCTTCGCCTACCGCTAAATTTCCTTTAACCTTATGCACAAACACTTTACCGATGGGTTTTTGTACATCCAGCACCTCGGCTACTGTTTGACCGTCTTTCAAAATCAGTCCCGTATCGCCCACTTGGCCGCCGGATTCTGCATAAAAAGAGGTTTTATCAAATACAGCATAGCCTTCCCCATTTAAGGTTTTGACCTCTTCCAATTCCGGATTCAGCACGCTTAGCACCCGCGCTTTTTGCGTTAGGGTGGTGTAACCGGTAAATTGGGTAGCCGGGTAGGTCACCTCTATATACTGCAAATGTTTGACCTTTTCTTTGGAAAGCTCGTCAGCATAACTGCGGCTTTTGGCCGAAGCGGCCTCTTTGGCTTTTTCGTAACCGGCCTCATCCACTTTCACTCCTTTGGCGGCCGCTATTTCGCGCGTGAGTTCTAACGGAAATCCAAAAGTCTCATGTAGATAAAAGGCATCTTCGCCCGATAGCGTTTTCGTTCCGTTGGCCAGCAATGCATCCAGCTTTTCTTCGCCGGTTTGCAAGGTTTTCAAGAAGGTTTCTTCTTCTTTTTTGAGCACTTCTTCAATATGGGATAAATTTTTATCAATTTCCGGGTATAACCCGTCAAAAATCTGGCTGACTTTTTTGGCCAACGTATATAAGAATGGTTCTTTGCTTCCCATTAATTTACCGTAGCGGGCTGCGCGACGAATCAAACGGCGCAAAATATACCCGCGCCCTTCGTTAGAAGGCAAAATACCTTCCGCAATTAAAAAGGAAGAACTGCGCACGTGGTCTGCCATAATGCGCAAGGCGGAAATTTCTTGCGGGGTTTTCCCTTCAATGTGTAAAATCTTTTTCGCTTCATCGGTCAGCGGAGTAAATAAATCCGTTTCAAAAATGTTTTGCTTTTTTTGCATGACCATGCACAGGCGTTCAAGCCCCATGCCGGTATCGATATTATTATGCGGCAACGGTTGCAAGGAGCCGTCTTCCTGACGGTTATAGCTTTCAAACACTACGTTCCAAATCTCTACAAATCGCCCGCAATCACACGTGATATCACAATGCGGATTTTGGCATCCTTTATCGCCAAAATCATAATAAATTTCCGTGCAAGGACCGCACGGGCCGGTGGGGCCCATAGTCCAAAAATTATCGGCTTCTCCCAATTCAAAAATACGTTCTTGGGGCACATATTTTAGCCACGCTTGATAGGCTTCTTCATCGCGCGGAGCAATGCCGCCTTTGTAAATGCTGACATAGAGCTTGTCCGGTGAAATACCCAATACTTTTGTCAAATATTCCCAAGACCAGTCAATCGCTTCTTTCTTGAAATAATCTCCAAAGGAAAAGTTCCCCAACATTTCAAAGAAAGTCAAATGGCGTTCGGTAAATCCCACGCTGTCAATATCGGTCGTGCGTACGCACTTTTGGCAAGAGCAGGCATTTTTGAGCGATTTATCAATGCCCATAAAATTAGCTTTAAACTGCACCATGCCCGCAGAAGTGAATAGCAACGTGGGGTCATTGTGCGGAATTAAAGAGCTTGACGGTACTACCGGCAATCCCTTGGCGTGAAAAAAATTTAAAAATCCGTTTCTTACTTCGGTACTTTTCATAAAAATCCTCTATCAGCAATATATAGGTATTATATCAAATAGCATAGCAGATACTGGGGGTGGCATTTTGTTATAATGAGAATATGCATAAAATAATCGCTTATTTCTTGATTTTTGTCGGCTTGGTGCTGATGTTCTTTGCCTTCACGGGGATGTATCAAACCTTTGTGAATAAAAAACCGGTCGTACAAGTGGTACAAATGAAACCGTTTGCCGTGAACACGCAATTTGGAGCCATGCAACTGGACAGTTCGCTGGTCAATCAAATCTTCAATCTTACGCTGTTTGCGCTGTTTATGTTCTTTTTACTGGGAACAGGCCGGGCTTTAGCCGCGGTTGGAAATGGCCTGTTAAAAACGGAACGTATCTGTGAGACCTTGCAACGGCTACGCACCGAAGAGGCCCTGCAACACGAAAAAGAGATACGCAAGCTATGAAAACGCTGTTTATTGTC
>JAZNEO010000245.1:0-6911 GCA_045588685.1 Candidatus Avelusimicrobium sp.
ACTTGCTCATAAATCCCATTCTTCTTAATAGAACCGCCGCCGTAGATGAGTTGCACGGTTTTACCGTATTTGGGCAGCTCGTCATTTAAGTACTTAAGAGAATCATCTCCGAAGTAAAGTTTGGTAGGGTTGGCATAGGTAAAGTTTTCTAATATAATATGTTTCTTGGTATAAAGATACTATATTGTAGCAGTTGGAGTTAACTCTAAGTCAATAGGAATTTAGGATTTGGGGCATAAAAACCGCCCCCTGCTGGCAACAAGAGGCAGTTAATTAGAATAGCTGACCGGGAAGCTTTAACTTCTGTTTAGGTGGAAAATCCTTGTCAAACGCTTCGGCCTCTTGCGTACTCACCGAGTACCCTTGCGGTGGGGCATATTCGCCCGTTACACCCTTTAAATACCCGGGGCGCAGTTCTTTACACAGGAAGAACGAATCATCCGCTCCAACAGGTAGTCCGTGGTAGCGCAGCCCAAAGTTTCGCGCAAAATTAAACCCGCTCTTGCCGTAAAAATCAACATTTCCTTCAAAGCAGACGGCCCCGTATCCAAGGGCGGTGGCTTTTTCCAAGCAATAATCCAACAAAATTTTACCGTACCCCTGACGTTGTAACTCGCGCTTAATTCAAATCGGCCCCATGGCAAGTACAGGCACCGTTTTGCCGTTATCCGCGCGGATTTGGCCCCGTACAAACACATTCCTGACCGATAATCTCGCCGTCTTTTTCCAATACAAAATTCAATTCCGCCACAAAGTTCTTATTCGTTCGCAAAGTATGCAGTACATAGTGTTCCAAGTATCCCGGGCGATACACATTCCAAAAACTTTCCCGCACTAAATTTTCCACGTTGTGGTGGTCTTCTTTTCGTTCCAAACGAATCGTGTAATTCCTTGTCATAATTGGTTGATTTCCTGTTGCAGTTTCTCTAGGAATTTGCCCGCGTGTGCTCCGTCCATTTGCGTGTGATGAAATTGAAATGAAATGGGTAACTGATACTTGAAAAACTTCTTGCGATAGCGGCCCCAAATCAAAAACGGATTATTAAAAATACCGCTATTCATGCCGACGGCTCCGTCAATTTCCGTATCTATAATGGCGGATGTACCGATTACCATACTGTTTTCCGACAAATCCCTGTCTCGGCAGGTTTGGGCCACCTGTGCGGTATAGGTCAAATACTCGCGGTTAAAGACGTCCAAATCGGTCTGAAAAAGAATATCGCAAGAGCTGACCTCGCCTGTTTTGTTTTTGACAATTGTATTGACGGCCAGCGTGTCATACTGCATTAACTTTTCCCCCACCGGAAGTACGTAAAATTCCTTTACTTGCGTGGCAGCTTTTCCAATACAAAAGCCCAGCAGCATATTAAACTTTAAGTTGCGTTTTTTACTGATTTTCACTAGGTTTGTAACATCCAGCATTTTGAAGAATGTTACCATCGGGTTAGGGGCTTTGAGCCATAGTTCGTAAGCGGCGGCCCGGGTGGTTTCTTTAGGGTTTATCTCTTTTGGCATAGCTACCTCTTTTTCATTCTACTATATCGCCCGCATCGGCATTATAAGACCTTTTCCAGTTGTAACAGTTTAACTTTTTTGGAAATTCCACCGCCGTAGCCGGTTAAACTGCCGTTTGCACCCATCATGCGGTGACAAGGGATAATTAGCGCAATGGCGTTATGTCCCACTGCCCCGCCCACTGCTTGTGCCGACATTGTTTTAAGCCCCTTCTTTTTGGCAATTTTTTAGGAAGTAATTTTTCTTGGCGGTTGGCATTTAGCGTACCCGCGGAGTATTTCCCCCCTTCAAAACACAGGCCTTTCAAATGTGTGCCGTCACTGGAAAGCGTAATACCCCCTACCGGTGAAAAATAGTGAAAAATATGCTCCATATTCACATTTTACTACATCACGCAAACATCTACTCAAACTAAAAACCGCCCTTGCAGTTAAGCAAGAGCGGCTTATCATTACCAAAAAAGCATATTAAGGATAATTAGACCTTGCATCACAAAAACGATTTCCAAATAGCGGTGCACTTCTTGTACCTACCTTTTTGACTGTTGTGGATATTAAACGGCTTATGAATTAAGAAAGTAACAATAAAAAACACTACAAACATAATAATGGATGCTATCATAAATCCTCCTGCTTGTATGGCAACAAGAAAACCGCCTTAAAGACATTGATTATCAAGAACGCCAACAAATAATGCAAAATAGTTTTACTACAGCTATATACGGTAAAAAAGATTATAGGCAAGAGAGAGATGCTATTATGAGGGAATTAAACGGAGATTCTAAAAGACAATTTGTCAGTGAACAAAAAGAGGAAAACAACGATCCTTCTACACCAACATTTACCCCAGCAGTTCCTGATGAACCGTCCGATTTTGACAGATGCAAGGAACTCTGGGAAAATCAAAAAAGATGGGATAAATTTCGAAAATCTCGTTATGAAGGTCAAAACGCGGAGGATTCCAAAGAGCCGAATGCTTTTGAACGGTTAGGCATTCCTGATCCTAAAAATCCTCCAGAAAGCATTTCCAAAGCAGACAAAAATAGACGTGATTTTTATAAATTTCCGCAACCAAACGAGCAATCTACAGAGGCATGGTACAGCGCAAATGAATATTTGCGCAATACCCCACATGAGGATAAACAACATCATATCATCGGTTCTGAAATACGCTGTAATACGACACGTGGACGCGAGTTATCTAAATTGGATATTGATGTAGAAAAAGACGTCAATATGAATAAAATTATTGACGATATGGATAAGTCCGGAGATTGGGGCAAGTTGCGCGATAAACCCGATAGAAAAGTCACCTCGCAACTGGCAGACAGACATATGCATGAGTCTGGCCCAATGATAAAAGGGTAAGCGGTGTCCGGTGCGGCAAAATGATTTATCCGGCTATACGCATAAGCCAAATCTAGTAAAAGTGTTTTGATTTTTCTCTTATACTACACTGGGAATTGCTCGTCACCCGCACGGCATCTTAGATGCCCGTGAAAAAGGCCCTCTTCGGGCCTTTTTCTTTAACTATCAATTCAAAACAAAATGTTTTCTTCTGTAATCTCTATTAAAAACTACTTCGCAAGCAAATTTTCAGCAATTTCTTGGCTCAACTGCATTAGTAGCTGGCTATAGCCCTGCGCTAACTCATCGTAGGTTTTACCGATAGAAACGGAATTGGTGAATTTTTGATAAGTCTGTATTTTTCCGGCTTTATCTTGAACCGTGTACCAAGCTATAATTTCTGCTTTTTGGCCCAGCACGCCGTTCATTTCAACAATTTCTACTGTAATAGTCCAGTCGGCCACTCCCCTTTTGAAGCGGGTCTCCTTGACTTGTGCCGACGGAAGGAGAACACTTAAATCTTCTGTTAACACATGTGTTGCCAAAGTTGCCGGGGTTTCCACCCAGCGATTATATTCCGATATATTAACCTGTGCAGAATCTTTATGTTGAGTTACTATCTGCGCCCGATCCACATATTTTGGCAGTTGAACCCGGTTGACCACTACAAAAGCGTTATAATCAACAGAAACAGCGGAAACCGGAGTAGAGGTCAAGGTGTAGAACTTGGCATTTTTGCTCGTTCCAAACATACAGGCACCCAGCAATAAACAAGGAATAATGATTTTGATAATTTTCATATTATTCTCCTTTTTTTCCTTTAATCAGGGATTCGGGATGTTGTTCTAAATAATCTGTCAAATTGCGGGCAGATTTAGCCGCATCCGATACATCATGTAACGTTTCATTTAGATTAGAGAGGGTTTCCTCGGTATTCTCAGATATCCGAGATAATGTTTGATCTAAATTTTTGGAACTGTTTGTCAAAGCGGGCAGTAAAACAGGCAATTCTTTACCCAATGTTTCCGCTACCGTGTTAATTTTTTCAAGTGTTTCCTGAATTTTAATTCTATTGAGCCCACGGACCAGTTCTTCTTTCTGAGATAAAACTGTCGGAATTTGCGGGATATTCTCCTTTTTGGGGCTATCAAACATCGTAGCTTCCGTATCCGGTAACATGACCAAATCAATCCGCAGTTGCCCCGTTAAATAACTTTGGGAAGCCAGACGCGCCCGAAGCCCCTGTTTAATCATCAGACCCAAAAAATCAAGTTCCTTGTCTTTTTTCCACAGTTTTTCCCAAAGAGATCCTTCACTGATTACATCCGTTTCTTTGAAACGGGCATAGACCGCCACATGAAAGTTCAAATCATCTTTATTAGTCACTAGTACCACGCGCGTGACTTTACCGACTTCCACCCCCTGAAAGATAACGGGAGATCCTTCGGTCAAGCCCTGTAAAGATTCACTAAAATACATCACGGCCAAATCTCTTGTATCGGTGTGCATTTTGTGCAAAACCGTTTGTCCGATTAATCCTAAAAATAAAGCGAAACCGATCACTAGAAAAAGTCCGATTGCTTTTTTATTTGGTTCTCTTTTCATAATTTTCTCCTCTTGTCAAAAACTCATAGACCTGCTGATTAGGCGGATTTTTCAAAAGTTCATTTGGATTTCCTTTCGCTGAGATCGTCCGAATTGTTTTGTCTAAGAAAATACTATTTTTACCAATCGCAAAAATAGAAGCAAGTTCGTGCGTCACAACAATGATAGTGGTACCTAATGTTTTATTAATTTCCAATATCAAATCATCTAAATTTTTAGAGCTAATCGGGTCTAACCCCGCAGACGGTTCGTCAAAATAAACAATTTCGGGGTTCAACGCTAATGCACGGGCCAACCCCGCACGTTTGCGCATACCTCCGCTGATTTCGGAAGGGTAATAATCTTCGTACCCGCCTAACCCTACCAGAGCCAGTTTGAACGCTACAATTTGGCTAATTTTATCCGGTGTATAATCGGTATATTGTTGCAAGGGAAGCGCCACATTTTCAGCCAATGTCATGGAACTAAACAATGCACCGCTTTGGTATAAAATACCGCTATGTTTGCAAATATCCAATTTTTCTTTAGGCGTAGCATTTGTAAAATCAGTGTTACGTATCCAGATTTGGCCGGTTTGCGCGGGAATAAGGCCTGTCAGCGTGCGCAACAGGGTACTTTTGCCACATCCCGATCCCCCCATAATAATAAAAATATCTCCTTTGGGAATGGCAAACGATAAATCCTTCATGATTACTTTATTTTCATAACCAATGCTCAAATGTTCTGCGCGGATTATCGGATCTTGTTTCATCATATGCCCAATCCTTGAAAGATTACGGTAAGCAAGCCTGTCATCACAATCATCCATACAATAGAATACACCACTGCATGGGTCGTGGCCGCCCCTACACTATCTGCGTTGCGTCCACAGTTTACCCCGAAATAACATCCACATAAGGCGATTATATAGCCGAAAACAATTCCGTGGAAAACACCTACCAGAAAATGTTTTATGTAAAAGGAGTTAATCGTATATTTAAGATATTCACTAAACGGAATACCCAAAAATGCCACACACACAAAGCATCCGCCTAACATACCCATAAAATCAGCCAGCAAAACCAAAATAGGCATAGAAAGAAGAAGTGCATTAATACGCGGCAATACTAAAAAGTCCTTACAAGAAATCCCCATGGTTTGTAAGGCATCCAATTCTTCATTTACCTGCATAGTTCCGATGGTAGCAGCATAGGAGGCCCCGGTGCGACCGGCCATAATAATACCCGTCATTACCGCCCCCATGATACGTGTCATCCCAATGGTAACTAAACTGGCTACGTAAATTTGAGCTCCAAACGTTTTGAGCTGTATGGAACCTACAAAGGCCAAAATAAGCCCCACCATAAAGCTAATCAGCGACACAATTAAAATAGATTTAGGTCCGCAATCGGATAGAATCAACCAGAAGTCTTTGCTGCGGTAAACGGCGTTTCCTGTCAGCTGTCTTGCCCAAGAGCTCAGACATTCATGGATAAAAGACGACCCTTTGCAAATGCAAGCAAAAAAGTTAATGCCCCATTGACCTACACGCTCTAAGAAGGGCTCTTGCACAGGGGCAGCATCCTCTTGTTTAGTAGGAACTTGAAACGCCAAGCGAAGGAGTTGTTCCATCCCTTCCGGCAGGTGTGAGTAGGTAATGTTTTCTTTAGGAACCGACCGTAGTACGTTAAAAAGTTTAACTACAAAATCCGTTGTCCAAGAAGTAATATCTTTTCCAATGAGCTGGATTTTTTTATTACTTAGTTCAGCAATCGCAATGTCAATAGATTGAGTGTCATCTAAGACACCTTTTAAAATACAGACGATGGAATTGCCTTCTGTTTCAATCTCAATCATATTATAAGCGTATCAAATTTTCTAATTCAAAAGCAAATCATCTCTAACGAAAACAAACTGCTTCAAAAACTAAATACTCAACATCCATGCCCCGCCATTTATTAAAGCATCTTATAAGAGTGTTTTCTGTGGGCTCACAGGCTAGTAGGAGGCGTATTTTAACTACAAAAATCCCGCACAAGCATAACTCGTGCGGGATAAATCAGAGAACCTGTCGGCCCTACCAGTGTCACGACCTGACACCTTGCGTGAATTAATTAACTATTATTTGGCTTGAGCCGTTTCAGCTTTAGCATCGGGGATTTTGGTTTCCACTTCAGTTAAAGCTTCAATTTTCACTTTAATTTTAGCGGTAACGGTCGGTTTCAAATAGATACCCACTTCCGTTTCGCCCAAAGCCTTTACCGGCATATTGAGCTCAATGCTGTCTTTGGCAATTTTGTGCCCTAAAGCAATCAAGGCCTTGTAAATATCGGCTTTATTAACGGAACCGAACACGACACCGTCGCTATTGACCGTTTTGGTAAAGGGCAAGACTACCCCTTCCAATTTTTCTGCAATGGCACGGGCTTCTTTGAGTTCGGCCTCGATTTTTTTGGCACGGCGTTC
>JAZNEO010000246.1:0-3143 GCA_045588685.1 Candidatus Avelusimicrobium sp.
CAAAGTTTGCTGATAAGCTTGGTCTATGGGGGCCGGAGCCGATTCTTGCGATCGTAATAATCCTAACTCTTTTTTCAAGTTAAAAATTTTCTTGGCGGATTCTTGTACCCGTTGCTTTAGCTCAGGATTTTGTTGCAATTGCTGTTCTATACGTTGAAAAGTAGCTTTAGGTTTGACGTAGCGGCCGAGTAAAATTAAATCATTCCCTGTCAGCAATGCCTTGACCGCACACTCTGCAATAGAGCAAAAAGAAGTGGCCGCTTTCATATCTAAACTATCTGTTACTACCAAACCTTGAAATCCTAATTGTTTGCGCAACAAATCCTGTACTACTGGAGCTGAAAAAGTGGCGATATTTTTCTTATCCAAGGCCGGATAAATGATGTGGCTGGTCATGACTCCCTGAGCTCCGTGTTTAATGGCTTGGGCAAAGGGTTCTATATGCGTGCGGCGCAAGTCTTTTTCAGTAGCTTTTACCAGCGGCACTTGATAATGGGAATCTACCGAAGTGTCTCCATGCCCGGGGAAATGTTTTACCACACTGATAATGCCCGCCGCCTGAAAGCCATTCATCAATGCCAAACCCATTTTGGTCACGTTGGCCGGATCGGAACCGAAAGAACGAACGCCGATAATGGGATTATGAGGATTGCTATTGACATCTAATACCGGCGAAAAATTGATATGAATTCCGGTACGTTTGAGCTCCGTACCGGCCAAATAGGCCAGCGAGGCAGTTAGGTCCTCATCTCCGGCCGCGGAAAGCATCATATTGGTTGGCAAATAGTCAAAGCCGAGCGTAATCGGGGTGTGAACTGTCCCGCCTTCATAATCAATAGAAATTAAAAGAGGAATATGATGCGGACTTTGAGCGGCCCATTTTTGCAGTTTCACAATCAGCTGGCGGGTTTGGGCCAAAGAATAATTCCCCCACTGAATGAGCACATTACCCACTTGTCCGCTTTCGATAACGGGGCGAAATTGTTCCGCACTATCTATATCGACAAACACCGTAAGCGTTTGGCCGATTTTCTCTTGAATAGATAAATCGTCAAAAGAGACCTCTGCTTCACCAGCTGCCCACGCGGGTGCAAGTAGCATAAAAGAAAAAATGAATAGAAAGAATAATTTATTTTTCATGGTTTTGAATGTGCAAAATAGGGATCTCAGCCGGCGCAAACAACCGAAGCGGCATCCCCCAGTAAAACATACCGGAGGTCACATATAGATTTGAACGAGGACCGGTTTGATAAAGTCCATAGATATAGTCATATTGCAATTTGACAAATAAATTGAAAGGAAACAGTTGTCCATTATGTGTATGCCCGCTAAGCATCAGCGGAATTTGATGTTTGGCAGCTACCTCTGCAAGCAGCGGCTGATGACTGAGCAAAAGGCGTATCTTGTCAGGATCTGTTTGTTTCAGTAAATTATCCAACATTTGTTCCGTTACGTGCGCAGTTTTAATATCGTTAATCCCAATAACTTGCACTCCATTGGGTAATGTTTCATATTGGTTTTGTAAAAGACGAATCCCGGCTTCTTGATAAAAATCAACAGAGTTTTGATATCCCATGTAATACTCGTGATTGCCTAGCACTCCGAAAGCTCCGTAGGGAGTGTGAAAATTTTTAAGAGCTTGAGCATATTGCGAGCGGTGCATACCATATTCAAACAAATCCCCCAAAACTAACAGCATATCGGGCTTTTGAGCTTGCATCCGCGTTAATGCCTTTTGAAAACGGGCCAAAGAAACCCCCTCCCCCAAATGGCTGTCTGAGAGAACGGCTATCGTTAGTTCCGGTGCATTTGAAGCCGTGAGATAAATGTGTTTTAACTTGGGTTGGCTCCACCCTCCGTATATAGACAGCACTGTCGCCAGTATAACAATTGCAAGGCTGACAGGTCCCAGTACGGCACGCGCCTGTATATGGCAGAGTGACCCTATCAGTTGTAAAAGGGCAAAAACAATCACAATGCAAAAGGCAACAAATACGATACCTGCCCAAATGTAGGCCGCATAGTAACATAAACTCTCAAATGTTCCGTAGTGAGTACGGGTGTAAGCCATGGCCCAGCGAATAAACAATGTCATACACAAGGGAACAGCCACGGCCGGTATTTTCCAACCGATGGAAGGAAAAATAAAGTAAAACCACAGCCCTACTGCAATTTGCATCAAGAGTAAAATAATACTTGCCACTACAAAAAATGCCATAAATTCCTTTTCCATATCCTTGAACTGCCTACTATTCTATTTTAAAAAATTTTTCATAAATAAGTATAATATATCTATAGGAAATTTTTTACACAACGAGGAATCACATGACAGTTAGAGTTCGTTTTGCCCCGTCTCCAACGGGATTTTTACATATCGGCGGGGTACGCACCGCGCTTTTCAATTATCTGTTTGCTAAGAAAAACAAAGGCACTTTTCTGCTCCGCATTGAAGACACCGACGAAGAACGTAGTACACAAGCTTCTACCGATGCTATTTTTGAAGGCATGCAATGGATGAAATTAAACTGGGACGAAGGCCCCATGCCCGACGGTACTAACAAAGGACCGGATGCTCCGTATTATCAGGCCATTCGTGCTGATCAAGGTATTTACAAAAAATATATTGACCAATTAATTGCTGAAGGAAAAGCTTATAAGTGCTATTGTACGGAAGAAGAATTGGAAGAAAACCGCCAAAAATGTTTAGCTGAACATCGCCCCCCCAAATACAGCGGAAAATGCCGTGATTTAACCCCGGAACAACAAAAAGAATTGGAAGCACAAGGCCGCAAATATGTAATTCGCTTCCGTATGCCGACAGAAGGTGACGTTGAATGGGACGATTTGATCCGCGGTCACGTGAAATTTGCCAGCAAAGACTTATATGATTTGGTAATTCAAAAAACGAGCGGATATCCCACTTACAATTTTGCGGTCGTGGTGGATGATCATTTGATGCGTATGACACATGTAATTCGCGGTGATGACCATATTTCCAACACACCCGCACAAATTCAGATTTACCGTGCCTTGGGCTGGAAAGAGCCTATCTTTGCCCATTTGTCTATGATTCACGGACCCGACGGGAAAAAACTTTCCAAGCGTCACGGCGCTACCAATGTGGTAGAGTTCCGCAATATGGG
>JAZNEO010000247.1:0-1823 GCA_045588685.1 Candidatus Avelusimicrobium sp.
GCGCTTCCATGCCGGGTATGATGGAAACGATTTTGAACATCGGTTTGACGGAAAAAACCATTCCGGGCATGATTGCCAAAACCAATGATGAACGCTTTGTATATGATGCCTACCGCCGCTTGATTATGATGTATTCCGACGTCGTTATGGAAAAGGCCGCCGGCATTGAACCCAAAGACGGCGAAGGAATCCGCAAAATTTTAGACAATATGATGGGCGAAGTGAAAAAACAATTAGGGGTCAAAGACGATACCGAAATCCCGACTGTAGCCCTCAAGAAATTATGTGCTGATTTTAAGAAAACCGTTAAAAAAGTGCTGGGCAAAGATTTCCCTGATGATCCGATGGAACAATTATGGGGCGCGATCGGAGCCGTGTTTGCTTCTTGGAACGGGAAACGCGCCATTGCCTACCGCGAAATTGAAAATATCCCGCACGATTGGGGTACGGCCGTAAACGTACAAACCATGGTATTTGGTAACATGGGCAACACGTCTGCCACGGGTGTAGCTTTCACCCGCAACCCCGGCAACGGTGACAGCCATTTCTACGGAGAATATTTAATTAATGCTCAAGGGGAAGACGTAGTAGCCGGTATCCGCACCCCCTCTCCGATGAACAAATGGTCTACCAATGCTCACTCGGCCCACTTGCCCACTTTGGAAAAAGTAATGCCGAAAGTGTACAAAGAATTAGACCAAATCCAAAAACGCTTGGAAAAACATTTCCATGACATGTTGGATATTGAATTTACCATTGAACACGAAAGATTGTGGATGTTGCAATGCCGCGTAGGCAAACGCAACGGGATTGCCGCCGTACAAATGGCTTTAGACATGGTAAAAGAAAAACTGATTACCAAAGAAGAAGCTGTCTTACGTGTCAGCCCGGCACAACTGGGCGAACTCTTGTTGCCCGCCATTGACCCCAAAGCCGAAAAAGAAGCCAAGGCCATCGCGCAGGGCTTGCCGGCGGGCCCGGGCGGTGCAAGCGGTAAAATTGTTTTCAATTCCAATGATGCCATTGCCTTGCATGCCAAAGGAATTAACGCCATTTTGGTGCGTGAAGAAACAAACCCCGAAGACATTGAAGGGATGCGCGCCGCTTCCGGTATTTTAACACAACGCGGCGGTATGACCTCTCACGCGGCCTTGGTGGCACGTGGTTGGGGTAAATGCTGTATCGTAGGATGCGGTGAATTAGAATTAGACATGAACAAAAAGACCGTATCTATGGGTGGCAAAACCTTCAAAGAAGGCGATGAATTAACCCTCAACGGTACCAAAGGTTTGGTATATGCCGGCGGACTGAAAATGTTAGGCGCAGGTGAAGGAAACAAAAACTTGGCCACCTTCTTGGGTATGTGTGACAAATTGCGTGTCTTAAAAGTACGCGCCAACGCCGATACGAAAGAAGATGCCGAAAAAGCCCGTAAATTTGGTGCTGAAGGCATCGGTTTGTTCCGTGTAGAACATATGTTCTATGGACAAAATTCCGAAAAGCCTTTGTTCATCTTGCGCAAAATGATTTTAGCCGGCAATGAAGCCGAACGCAAAGCGGCGGTGGATGAATTGTTCCCGTATGTGAAACAAGAAATCAAAGCCACGATGAAAGCCATGGCCGGCTTTGGCGTAACGGTTCGTTTAATGGATCCTCCTTTGCATGAGTTCGTGCCTGCCCTGCATGAAAAACAACGCAGTCTGGCAGACGCGTTAGAAATTTCCATGGAAACCTTCCGCGAACGCGCCGCTGGTTTGCACGAAGTCAACCCGATGATGGGACACCGCGGTATCCGCTTGGGTGTAACCTATCCGGAAATTACC
>JAZNEO010000248.1:0-2314 GCA_045588685.1 Candidatus Avelusimicrobium sp.
TTTATTAAAAAACATAAGTTTCTCCTCTACAGAAAACTTACCGCCAGCACAGCCCCTTCTATATTTATTATAATAAAAACAGTCCCTTTTGCCAGAGGAATTTATGATGCAAGGAAAAGAATTCAATGCAAGCCATCTAACTGCGTGGGTAACGGATAAGTTTATTACTACCGCTCCTGCGGCGGCGGCGCTTGCCTTGCAAACACTAGCTACGCATGAGGCAGTACTGCTCTTAAAACCGCTTAAGGCCGAGCAGGTAGTGGTGTGTATGCGCGAAATGGACAACGTGAAAGCAGCGGCCATTTTGCGGCGTTTTCCTTCTCGGCAGACAGCTTACATTCTATCACGCTTGCCTTTGCCGCAAGCGGCGGCTATTTATCAGGCGTTTTCAGAGCCGCAACAAGCCAAAATGAAAGCCTTATTAGAGTCCAATTTGTTACAAGCTTTTTCTCACGCGACAGAGTGGCCGGCGGAAAGTGCCGGAGCTTATATGAAGCGGGAATTTATTTCATTTAAGACGGAAACAAAGGTAGCTGAAATTTTAGAGAAACTGAAAAATTGGCCTCGTAAAAAATTCCCGTCCGCCTGCTTTATTGTCAATAAAGACGGACAATTAAAAGGTTATATCCGTACGGCGGAGCTGGCGTTTTTGGCTCCTACTGCTGTGGCGGGCTCTGTCATGAGTGAGAGCCATAGTCTTTCGCCGGAGAAACCGGCCAAAGAAGCCAAACCACTCCTGCAACAAGGCCAAGTGCTTGTTCCTGTTATTGATGGTTCGCAAGTAATTTTGGGAACGCTGTCTTGGGCTGAACTGTTAGAAAACAAACCCAAAAAACGATTTGGCTGGTTTTAATCAGTGGCTGTTTCATATAAAAACACCCCCGCTCATTTGAGCGGGGGTGTTTGCATAAAGTATGTCTACAATGCTTAGAATAAGAAACCAAGAGACAAAGACGCCGCCGCAGAATTGGGGATGTTATGTCCGTCCACATGGGTAGAGCCCGAACTCATAGCTCCGGCTAGCTCGATGTAGAAGTGCAACATATTGAGTCCAATACCGGCCGTGAAGAAGTCAGACATATCACTTTCGGCAATGTTTTTGTTGTATCCTACACGCAAAGGAATATGGAATTTCGGTCGGTTGAATAAATTAATTTCCATACCCAGAGCCAATTGGCGGGAATCAATGCCGGACATCAGCGTATCATTTTCCGTTAAGTCTATATCTGCCGCCACCGTGATATTTTTAATGGGATTAATGGCCGCTCCGGCACGTACCTGTGGTTTGAGTTGATATTTATCCGTGTTCCAATGCGCTTTCACAGGCGCTGCCATATCCGAGGGAGCATCCGGACGGTCAAATTTCGGACCGTTTAGGTTTTTAGCGGTAAAACCGATTTGAGGATTTAAGAAAATTTCCTTGTCCAGTAGTTCGGAGAAATTGACCAAAGCTCCCACGTCCACCCCTAAATTAACGCTGGATTTTTTATTATCATAGGCTTTGTCTAAGATATCTTTAACTTTTTTATCTTTTTCCAAAATCATTACACCGCTTTGGGCCATATATCCGTCGATGACTTTTAAATTAGCTCCTAGTTTTAATCCCTGGATTACGTGGGTGCCGTATCCCAAGGCTACTTCTCCAAAGGTGGCTGCATCAGCCATAGCTAACGTTTCGTTGTTGGCATAACTGCCGGTGGAAGTGGCGGCCTGATTGATAATACCGGAAGCGCCTCCCATATTACCTGTAACCGCGTTTATCATTTGGGCTACTTGTGCTTCGGTGGCGCCTTCTGCAATGGCTGCATTGATTAAAGCATTGGCCATATCGGTACTATTTGCATAAGATTGGTTTAATAGTGTGTTCAAAGAACCTAATACACCATGGTCATCTATGGATTTGGCTAGTCTGGCGGTATAGCTTTCATATCCGGTTGTTTGTGTGGTGCCGCCCAGTATAAGACCGGTACCGTCGTTAAATTTAAGATTTTTAGTATCTACTACCGGTAAAACAGAGCCGGTACCAATGACGCGTGCACTGACGGCAAAATTTTTCATTTTAATACCTAATCCACCGTTAGCATTGACTAGAGCACCGGCGTTGTTTCCAATTAATTTAGAGATATCATTTAATCCCTTAAAAATGGTGCTGATATTGTCTGCACTGGCCACAGAACTGGAATTAATGGCGTTTCTAAGGTCTTTATAGTGGCTAGACATATCGGTTAAATCGCGGATGCCTTCCAATACGTCTTTGGTAGTCTGCATATCTGCTCCGGCATTAAGTAATACGCCTGTCTCATTCAAATCATCT
>JAZNEO010000249.1:0-4888 GCA_045588685.1 Candidatus Avelusimicrobium sp.
TCCCACCGCGGAAGGCATACGCCCCAGCAAGGCAGATACCTCAGAATTAGCCAACACAAAACGGAAAATGTTATCCAAGAACAATAATACGTCTTGTCCCTTTTCATCGCGGAAATATTCTGCTTGCGTCAGAGCCGTCAAGGCTACTTTAGCACGAGAGCCGGGAGGTTCATTCATTTGCCCATACACGAGTACGGTTTTGTCTAATACGGTGCTTCCGTCGCTGAGTTTAGTTTCTTGTAACTCTCCCCACAAATCGTTTCCTTCACGGCTTCTTTCCCCTACGCCGCCAAATACAGAACTACCGTGGTGTTCGCGTGCCACGTTGTTAATCAGCTCCATAATCAGCACCGTTTTGCCTACACCGGCTCCACCAAACAGTCCTACCTTTCCGCCCTTCATATACGGGGCAATTAAATCTACTACTTTAATACCCGTTTCGAAAAGTTCCGGCGTAGGATTTTGATCTTGCAAAGAAGGCGGATTACGGTGAATGGGCATCTTTTTAACGGCTTGAATTTCGCCGCGGTGATCCTGCGGTTTGCCCAATACATTCATCAGTCTGCCTAAGCAACCCTCGCCTACCGGAACCTGTAACGGACCGCCCGTATCACGCGCTTGTGCTCCCCGTTGCAAGCCGTCCGTGCTTTCCAAGGCTACACAACGCACCATACCGTCCCCTAATTGCTGGGCAACTTCGGCCACAATGACTTGCTCTTTAGACAATTGAATTTCAATGGCGTTTTCAATCGCCGGCAGTTCCCCACCGTCAAATTGTATATCTACGGCAGCTCCAATTACTTGGCTGACTTTTCCGGTATTCATAATTTATTCTCCGCTTCAAAATTAACCGTTCAAGGCTTCGGCCCCGTTCACGATGTCCAAAATTTCATTGGTAATGCCGGCTTGACGTACTTTGTTGAGTTTTACGCCCAACGCTTCGGCCAATTCTCCGGCGTTCTTGCTGGCCGCGTCCATGGCATTCATGGTGGCTGCCAAGTTAGCGGCTTGGCTTTCCAGCAAGATACGGTACATATTCGCTTTTATCAGACGAGGAACTAATATACGGAATATCTCTTTAACACTGGGCTCAAATAAAAATTCCATTTGGTCCTCTTTTTCCTGCACCTGCGGCCAAGCGGCAAAAGGCAACATCGTTGCCTGCACCAGCTGTTGGCTTCCCATCGATTTGAAATCATTGTACAGCAAAGTTACGGAAGATAAATTCTGTTCAAAATACTCTTTCAAAACAGCCTCTCCCAATAACTCCGCATGAGCATAAGTAACCTTTGGAAAAATCCCTACGCTACTGTAGACAATATGGATATTTTTCCGTCGGAAACGACTGATAAAATCTTTGCCTTTTTTACCGATACAAAACACAAAAACATCTTGCTTCTGATGTTCTTTTAAGAAGGCAACCGCTGCGCGTAAAATCACCGCGTTAAAAGAACCAGCCAGCCCTTTATCGCCGGTAATAACGATTAAGCCTAATCTGTTGGGATCTGCGGTTTTGTTGACTAACAAACGGGAAGCCCAACTCTCTTTCACATCTTCCGGCTCCGGTAACGCCAGTACTTCTTGTTTCAAATCACCCACCATCTCCAACATTTTTTTAGCAAACGGACGAGCCTGTTCCATCGCTTGTTGCGCTTTACGAATGCGCGCGCTGGAAATCATCTTCATGGTTTGCATGATTTGCTGGGTGGAGCGAATGGCTTTGATATTTTGGCGTATATCGCGCAACGATTCCATAACAATCCTTAATTTTCTTTTTTACCTTCCAAAATCGCTACATAATCCGCCACTGCCGCTTCCAGCGTATAGTCGGGCGTATAGCCGGTTTTTTCTTTGGCCAAACTCATATCGGCTTCTGTTTTATTTTGGAAGAACGGATACGGATTATCGATATATTCCGGTTCCAAATTCGTACCCAGTTCATGATTTAAACAATTAATAATGTCATTATAACTGCGGGCAATCCCCGTAGCGGCATTGAGCACGCAAGTTTCTTTGCCGTTTTTCATGGCGCATAAATTAGCTTTGACAATATCCTTTACGTACACAAAGTCACGCATTTGTTCGCCGTGTTTGAACACACGGGGACGTTTGCCGGCTTTCATTTGGTTATAGAGCTGATACACCATGCTGGCCATTTTGCCTTTATAATATTCACCCGGGCCAAATACGTTAAAATAACGCAAGCCGATGATTTTCATATCTTGATGGTCCTGCGAAAATTTGCGTGCCAAATTATCATCAATGACTTTCGAAAAACCATACACATTTTCCGGATGGGTCGGTTGCGTTTCTTTCATCGGCACAGCTCCGTTACCATAGGTGGCGGCAGAGGAAGCATACACTACTTTGCGGATTTCATTTTCAGCCGCATAATTTAAAATATTGCGAAATGCCTCTACATTCTGACGCATCATTTCGAGTTGGTCCATCACGGTAGTATCGGTGATAGCCGCCTCGTGGAAAATACCGTCATAATAGTCCGGTTCCGGCAATTCTTCAAATAAATTAATTCCGTACACATCGCCCTTAAAACCAATTAAATTTTTGAAATGGCCATTGTGTTTAAAATCGTCCACTACGGTTACTTCGTGGCCTTGGGCCTCCAAAGTTTTGGCAATATTACTGCCGATAAAGCCAGCACCGCCGGTTACTAAATATTTTTTCTTATCCATAAATGTCTCCTATTTATTGCCTTTGAAAATTTCTTGGAACTTTGTCAACGCATCATCTATTTTAACCGTTAAATCATCGGTTAATTCAGTCGCTGTATCCAGTGTGTCCATCAGCTCTTTCTGTTGTGCGTCTGCCCATGCTAACAGTTGTTTTTCATACGCGCGGACATTTTCAACAGCCACACTATCGGTATATCCATGCACGCCTGCATACAATACCAAAATTTGCTGACTTAGACGCATGGGTTGATATTGGTCTTGCTTTAAGAGTTCGCTCATGCGTTTGCCGCGTTCAATTTGGCGTTGGGATTCTTTGTCCAGCTCCGAACCAAACTGTGCAAACCCGGCCAGCTCCTGATATTGGGACATATCCACGCGCAACGTACCAGCCACTTTGCGCATGGTTTTGCGTTGGGCCGAACCACCCACACGCGATACAGAAAGCCCGACGTTAATAGCCGGTTTGACACCGCTTAAAAATAAACTGCTTTCCAAATAAATTTGTCCGTCCGTAATAGAAATTACGTTGGTCGGAATATAGGCAGAAACGTCATTGGCCTGCGTTTCAATAATGGGTAGTGCCGTTAATGACCCACCGCCGTTTTCCTTGGATAATTTGCACGCACGTTCTAACAAACGGGAATGCAGATAAAACACGTCTCCGGGGTATGCTTCACGGCCGGGAGGACGGCGCAACAGCAAAGACATTTGACGATATGCCTGTGCGTGTTTAGACAAATCATCATACACAATCAGCACGTCTTTGCCCTTCCACATAAAATATTCCCCAATGGCACATCCGGCATACGGTGCGATATAGAGCAGAGAGGCCGGGTCTGCCGCCGTAGCAGCTACCACGGTGGTATATTCCATCGCTCCGAAATCTTGCAAGGTTTTCACCACTTGTGCAACGGTACTATTTTTTTGTCCGACCGCAACGTAAATACATAAACAACGTTGCTCTTTTGGCAAATTCTTTTGGTTGATAATGGCATCAATGGCAATAGCTGTTTTACCGGTTTGACGGTCCCCGATGATCAGTTCGCGCTGTCCTTTACCGATAGGCACCAAGGCATCTACTGCTTTCAAACCGGTTTGCAAAGGTTGTTTTACCGGTTGGCGCTCTACGATACCCGGAGCAACAATATCCAGCGGCATATTTTTTTCTGACGGGATTTCTCCTTTGCCATCTAGCGGACGTCCTAACGGATCTACTACCCGGCCGATAATTTGTTCGCCTACAGGAATGCTGATAACTTCTCCGGTGCGTTTAACGGTAGCGCCCTCTTGTACCTGATCGTCCGGCCCCATTAATACGCAGCCGACGTTATCATATTCCAGGTTCATGGCCATGCCTTTAACCCCGTGGCCAAAATCCACCAGCTCAGATGCTTTCACCTCTTTGAGCCCGTACACACGCGCAATGCCGTCACCCACCTGAATGACAGTACCTACTTCACTCAGATCTGCCCGTGTATCAAAATTCTTTATTTTTTCTTCAATAATATTGGTTATTTCTTCCGGTCTTATCGCCATAATCGCACCGTAATTATTTGCTTAATTCTTCTTGCAATTTTTCAAAACGTCCCTGTACAGAACCGTCTAACATCATATCTCCCATCCGCACCCGCAAACCGCCTAAAATCTCCGGTTTGACGGCAAATTGGCCTTGAATTATTTTGCCGGTGAATTTTTCTAATGTTTGTTCCACCCGCTTTTGTTGCGCTTTGCTTAGTTCAAAGGCCGTTTCCACATGGGCCCGCATGACACCCATACGCTCATCTAATAATTGCTGGGTCTGTGACACACAGGCCGCTAACAAATAATATCGCTTCGCCTCTAGTAACATCTCAATAAATTGCGCCACGGTCTTATCCGTTACTACCTCTGAAACAAATTCTTTTTTCTGTTTCAATGGAACCGACGGATCCTGCATATAACCGGCAGCACGCTCCAGTAGCGCAGCGGCTTGTGCCAAATTTTTACACACGACGGCCGCCTGCTCTGCTTGAGAGCTTAGTGCATCCAAGGCGCGGGCGTAACGACGGGCTAAAATGCGGTCTGTGCTTTTCATATCTTTATACGCGGGAGCTAATATCGTTTAATACTTGCTCCAGCAGTTGCTCCGAAGAAGAAGCATTGAGTTGTTGTTGCGTCAAACGCTGCGCGGCCAGTAACGCTGTGCGGGCGATTTG
>JAZNEO010000250.1:0-5742 GCA_045588685.1 Candidatus Avelusimicrobium sp.
TTCTGTACCGATCGTTTCGCTACCGAGGGATTGAGATTCTTCCACCGCATATTCTAGCACCTTTTTGGCGCGAGGTGTGAAAGGGATTTCTCCCAACAACATGACCGCATCTCCCATGCCTACCATCTTTTCAATTTCTAAGCGTACTTGGCGAAAGGTGATGCCCAAAGAAGTTAAAATTTTATTGGATACAGTGCCATTTAAGGCGGTGAGTCCTAACAAAATGTGTTCGGTACCTACATAATCGTGATTGAGCCGTTTGGCTTCCTCTTGCGCAATCAAAATAATTTTTTGCGCATTTTCCGTAAATCGTTTAGCCATCTAAAACCTCTTTTTTTACCCCTACAAAAATAGATATACATATTATATAAAATACGTTGCCGGTTGCGCGTGTGTAATCTCGAAATTAGGTAAAAAACAAGGAAAATTTGACAAATAATTAATTAATTTTATATAATTAAAAATAATTTCTATTATTTATATATCTCAAAATATCCTCTTTTAGTAGTGCTAGCAAGTATCCCGCATAAGAGTTCGTGAAAGTTTCATCTTCATTATTGTAGTTTTCTTTTTCTAGTAAGCACAGTCCCTATTTTTGGAAAATTCAATTAAGGAGAACTCATGTGAATAAACAAAATTACCATCCGCAACAGGATGTATTCCGTCTAATCGACGGGAAAAAAGAACCAATACAGCCGTATCATTTCTCAGACGGACGTGAAAAAACATCTCAGTCTAAAAAGCAAGCGGATACTGGGGCTCACATTGAGTCTATTGTGTTTGACGGAAAAACATTAACGACGACTGCGGTGAATGAGAACGGAGAAAAAGTGACCCAGCAGTTGCCAGCGGTGTCGGGGTTAAATCCAGAAAAACCATTTAGTTATTCGCCTCTGAGACAGCGTTTGCCCGACAGGGGGCCTATCCCAGAGGGGAATTACTCCATTAATCCGCAGGAGATACAAAAGCCCACTTTGGCACAGGATGCTTTGGGCCGAGTGGGGAAAAAGATTAATAGTTTCTTGGGAACAATACAAGTAAAAAAAAGGAAATTTCCCACCGGCGAATATCCGGGGGCCGAACTTCTTGGGGAAGGGAAAGAACCCCTATTCAAAATGATCCGGAGGTGACCCAAAATACAGGACGGGATAACTTTTTTATTCATGGTGGAAAAGAACCGGGTAGCGGCGGCTGTATTGATTTAACGAAACATGAAAAATCTTTTTTTGATTTTTTAAGAAAATACCGCGGCAAAGAGCAAACAGAGGTGCCGCTCACGGTCAAATATCCATCAGAACTAACAGGAGAGGAACCAAAAGGTTCAAAATAGTAATTGAAAATAATTAGTTAAATTAATATAATCTAAATAGGGTATATAAAATAATTTAAAATATACCCTATTTGGAGAGATTATGAACAAGAAACAGCGGTCTTTTTTTTACGTGTTATGTTTTCTGTATTTATGGAATTTAACGATGGAACATTATGGTTATCTGGAATTTGTCCATCATACTGCTTATAGTGCTTGTCCCCCCGGTTTTTATGCCTATGCCATATTTAGTTATTTAGAATTAATTTATATGGTTATTCTGACTGCCTATTTGGGCAGTACGAAGGGAACTTTCGGCCGGAAATTTATGATTTGGTTTTGGCAGATGTTGTTGTCTTTTATATTTATAACTCCTTTGTTTCGTATTTTTTGCCCCATTTGTAGCGGACCGGGAGAAATGGTGCCGCAAGAGGAAACAATTCAAAGCGCCATCTCAGGTATTCCGTTGGCAGTATGGTGTGTGTGGGGCTTGTATCACTTGTATAAATATCCGGTGCTTCCGCGGGCAGAAAAATATTTTCATTGGATAGCGGCGATTTGGTTGGTATTTATACCTCTTTTTATGCTTTCGGTACGGCTTGTGTGGTATTTGATTAACGACCCTAGTGTCTTTGCTGATTAAAAAATCTACCTTTTTTATACCCCGCGTTTCCTGCGGGGTTTTCTATATTTTGTATAATAGAAATATGAATGAAGAACTCTTGGCGCGTGCGCGCAAAATTAAAGTCATTTTGAACGATATAGACGGAATTTGGACCGACGGTAAACTGCATTTCTTCCTAACTGCTGAAGGAAAAGTGGAAGAAATTAAGTCTTTTAATGCCCAAGACGGTATTGCCGTAATGTTATTGCGTGCCGCCGGTATCAAAAGCGGGGTGATTACGGGCCGTCGCCATGAAACAACCATCTCCCGTGCGCGCAATTTGGGCATGGATTATTTTTATCAAGGATTTTTGACGAAATCGGTGCCGTTAGAAGACATTTTGAAACGGGAAAATATCTCCCTGGAAGAAGTAGCCTTTATGGGAGATGATTTGACGGATTTGCCGGTACTCGAAAAGGTAGGGCTGGCACTTACCGTGCCCAATGCTGTTCCTCTGGTGCAACAGGCGGCTCATTACGTGACCACGCGTCGCGGCGGGGACGGAGCTTATCGAGAAGCGGTAGATTTTATTTTAACGGCCCAAGGAAAAATGCCGCAACTTTTAGAAAATGTGCATACGGGCCAGTGGCCTACCGGTGAGAAAAAATCCCTGCAAATCATTACTTCTCAAGAAGGAATTTCATAATGAAAGGAAAATTTATTGTTTTAGAAGGACCGGATCGGTGCGGTAAATCCACGCAGGCCAAGTTACTATATAATTATTTGTTATCGCAAGGATTTGACGTGGTGTTAACACGTGAGCCGGGCGGTACTGCTACTGCGGAAAAGATCCGGCAGATCGTATTAGAACCGGAATTAGATGTGCGTCCGATGGCGGAATTATTATTATACGTAGCTAGCCGTGCCCAACACACACAAGAAAAGATTATCCCGGCCTTGCAAGACGGAAAAATTGTAATTTGTGAGCGTTATACCATGTCCACTTGCGCATATCAGGGCTATGCCCGCGGAATAGATTTAAAACTCATTCAAACGGTCAATGAAATTGCCACTACCGGTTTGCAACCGGATTTAACCTTGGTATTTTTGATGTCGGACAAATACTTTTCTTCCCGGGGAGAATATTTGTTCTCGGATCGTTTGGAGCGGGAAGATTTAGAGTTTAGACAACATATGCGTCAAGGATATAAAAACTTGGCTGCTTCTACCCCGCATGCCCATTTAATAGATGCGGACGGAGAGGTGGAGTCTATCCATCAGCAAGTGGTAGGATTGTTAGAAAAATATAATATATGTCCTTCCGTGAAATCTTAAATCAATCAGCGGCGATAGCCTATCTGCAAAAGAGTGTGCGCGGCCATGTACCGCCGGCCATGTTGTTTTGCGGGCCTTCGGGCGTGGGCAAGAAAAAAACCGCATTAGAAGTGGCAAAAGCATTAAATTGTTTGGACGAACAAGCCCGCACGCAGGGGGATAGTTGCGGAATGTGTGCGCATTGTAAAGCTATTGATCAAGGTACCTACGCAGATGTAGTGGTGGCAGATTTTTTGTATCAAGCGCGTCTGGAGCTAAAAAAAGAGCCTTCTGATAAAGCATACGCAGAAGAACTGGAGAAAGAGCTAGCCAAACAACAGCGTATAAAAGTAGATACTATCCGCGATATTACGGCCAAAAGTCAGCAAAAGAGCGCGGCCGGCGGCTGGAAAGTATTTATTGTAGATGAGGCCCAAAGTATGCAGGCCGAAGCGGCCAATGCTCTTTTGAAATTTATTGAAGAGCCGCCGCAAAAGACCGTTTGGATTTTGCTAACGGATAAAAAATCTGCCCTGCTCAAAACTATTATATCGCGTTGCCAGCCCTTGCAATTTGCCCCGCTTCCGGCAGAAACGGTAGAACAATTACTGCAACAAGTACAGCCGGAGGTAGCCGATCCGTCTTTGGCGGCGAAGTATGCGGCCGGGTCTGTCACACGGGCATTACGGGCGGCACAAGCATTAGAACTATTGCGCACGACGGAACAAGGCCCCGCGTGGCCGGCGTCTGTGGCTGGGGGGTTATCGCGCACAGTAGCCGTAGCCAGACAAGAAGCACAGTCTGTATTGGATGTGTTAATATTAGCGTTGCACCGCCAATGGACGCAAGCAGACGGGCCGCAACGTACGATTTTGCAACAATTGTTACAAAAAATAGAGTCGTATAAAACGGCTGTATTACGCAACGTATCCCCTGCCTTAGTGGTGGAAACGGCGCTCATGCGTATTACCCAGCTACATATATCAATTTTATAATGGAGTGTTTATGAGTAAAAAATTCTTTATTACTACCCCTATTTATTATGTCAATTCCGTGCCGCATATCGGGCATGCCTATACGACAATTGCCTTAGATATTTTGGCACGTTATAAACGTCAGCAGGGCGCAAACGTGCATTTTTTGACCGGAACCGATGAACACGGTGCCAACATTGAAAAATCGGCCGCGGCCAAAGGCGTCAGCCCCAAAGAATGGACGGACCAAATTTCGGCTCAATACCGCCAAATGTGGAAAGATTTAAATATTTCCTATGATGATTTTATTCGCACCACGGACACTAAACATGAACAGGTGGTACAGGCCGTGTTTGAAAAATTGCTCAAACAAGGCGATATTTATAAAGGTTCTTACAGCGGTAAATATTGTCTGTCTTGTGAGCAGTATTATGATGAAAGCGAAATGCTAGAAGGTGGCTTGTGCCCGGTGCATAAACGCCCGCTAACGGAAATTCACGAAGAAACTTACTTCTTCAAATTGTCCAAATACGAACAGCCGCTACTTAAATTTTATGCCGAACACCCGGACTTTTTAAGCCCGAAATACCGCGCCAATGAAATTTTGAGCTTTGTCAAAGGCGGCCTGCGGGATTTATCCGTTACGCGCACTAAAGTAAAATGGGGGGTGCCCGTAATTTCCGATCCGGCCCACACCGTATACGTATGGTTTGACGCGCTGATTAACTATATTTCCGCTACTGGAGTGGGGACGTTACTCTGTGAGGATAAAACCTTGCATACCGAACAGTTGAAAAAAATCGGAGCGGAAAAATTTGAAGATTTTTGGCCGGCCGATTTGCATTTAGTCGGTAAAGAAATTTTCCGCTTTCATAGTGTGATTTGGCCTGCTATGTTAATGGCGCTAGGGTTGCCTCTTCCTAAAAAAGTGTTTGCGCACGGTTGGTGGACGGTAGAAGGAGAGAAAATGTCCAAATCTTTGGGCAATGTAGTTAACCCCGTGGAACTGGCGCAAAAATATGGAGTGGACCCGGTGCGTGCCTTCTTATTCCGCGAAGTACCGTTTGGCCAAGACGGCGATTTTTCTATGCAGAGTTTCAAAAACCGCTACAATTCCGATTTGGCCAATAATATCGGCAATCTTTTGTCGCGCACGCTCAATATGGCCGCTAAAAATGTGGGAGAGTTACCGGAAGTGGCGGGAGCCGGTTCTGACGTAGAGAAAAACGCGTTGGAAACCGCCAAAGCCATAGACGGATTTTATAATGAACTCGCTTTTGATAAAGTGCTGGAAAGCATTTACGGTTTTGCTGGCGAACTTAATAAACTGGTCAATGATAAAAAACCGTGGGAACTGGCTAAAACCGATCCGGCCGCCGCAAAAGAAATTTTGTTACAATTAGTGTGCGGACTGCGTTTTATTGCGCAATGGATAGAGCCGTTTATGCCGACGGTAGCGGCGGAAATGAAACGGCGCTTGGCGGCGGGAAAGATTGAAAAATATGCCCCGCTGTTTCCGCGTTTAGAGGAGAAATAAAAAA
>JAZNEO010000251.1:0-13851 GCA_045588685.1 Candidatus Avelusimicrobium sp.
TAGTTATTTGTTAGGGATAGCAAAACGCATAAAAATAAATACAATTATATAGACGTGGAGAGAGAAGGGGGAAAAACAATGACTAAAGCTTATCAAACAATGCGCCATTTTTGGTTGGACGTCCAAAACCTGCAACACAAAAAAGAAGTGCCGCAACTGGGCGCGCAAAAAGTGTGTATTGCCGGCGTAGAAATGGCCGCTAAAGACGACAAGGGAGAAATCAAACATATTCTGATAGCGGCTTCTTCGTTAGGAAATGCCAGCGTGTATTTTGAAAATAATAGTGCCAGCGGGTTGGGCGGATTTACAGGCGGTGCCGCTAGCGGACCGGTGCGGGAAAAAGCATTGCGCCTGATGCAAAGCGCGGCTAAACTGGCCGACCAGCTACCGCCGGTGGAACAAGTGGCTGTACAAGATAATCCGGAAATGGTTACTTTATTTACGGTTTCTGCGCAAGGAAAGTGGGCCGCTACAGAACTCAAAGAAACGGATGCCCGTATGCCGGAAAATCCACTCTATAATTTTTTTGCTTATAGTCAACAGCTGTTGGGAGCTTTCCGCCAGGTGCAAGAAAATGCGGACTCTTCTGCAGAAAAATCCACGGCGCCTGCGCAGACCCCGGCTGTAGATAAAGCACAGAAATAAAATGAAATATAAAACAAAAGGATTTAAGAGAACTTTTTTATTAGTATCCTCGGTGGCGTTGTTGGTAGCCGGAGGATCGATCTTGTATTGGTGGCAAATTAGTCAACGGTTGGAGCAGGATGCCCAACTGGTACTGCAAACAGTAGGCGAGGAATTGGCCGAAAATACCACGCGTGCCCTTAGCTCCGAATTACAAATTTTAACGGCGGTATCAGTTTCGTTGGAAGACAGCGGACTGCTACAAAATAAGCACAAGCTGGCCGCTTATCTGTTTGACCAAAATAAAAGAAATCCTTTTGTGATGACTGGTTTTCAGTTTCCGGACGGACAAACCTTGTTTTCAAATGGCAGTATTAAGAAAAACTTTTTATCAAAGCCCATGTTGGAGGCCACCTACGAGCATAGTCACTTTATTTCCGAACTGGTTACCAATCCGTTTAATCCGGAGGAAAAGTCCTTGTTATTAGCTGTGCCGGTGCGCAATAATGACCACCGTTGGGGGGTAGTATTTGCATTGCAACCGGCGTCTGCGTATGATGATATGTTAGATGATTTTTCTTTAAGTAATGCCGGCTTGTCTTTAATTGTGAACCAGCAAGGGCACGTCTTACTTTCTTATCCGCAGGCGATTTTTACCAATTTACTGGACGCATTATCGCATACCACTTTTGACAAAGGATTTTCAGAAACGCAAATCCGCCACGATATGCAAGCCGGAGAAAAAGGTATTACGGGGTATGTCATGAATGGGAAACACCGCTTTGCCTCGTATTATCCGCTGGGGTATAACGGTTGGTATGCCATTGCGGTTTTGCCTACCGCTTCTATGGCCGATAAAGCCCGTACCTTGGTGTTTTTATCTTTAATTTGGTGTGTGTCTATTGTGGTGGTTTTGGTGTTGCTACTGGTATTTATTTTGCGTTTGCAACATCAAAGTGCCAAAGCGTTATATAAACTAGGTTTTGTAGATAGTTTGACGGGGTTAGATAATGCCAATGCGTTTCAATTAAAATTTAAAAAAGCAATGGCCGCTTTTAAGCGCTCCCATACCTTACCTGCTCTGGTACTGGTCAATGTAAACCGTTTTAAAGCGATTAATGATATGTACGGCTTTGAACAAGGGGATCAAGTGTTGCGCCAAGTGGCCTCGGCCTTGCATCAAGAACTCCACGATAGAGAATTATTTTGCCGTAGCGGAGCAGACGTATTTTTACTCTTGTTAACTGCTGACTCGCGGGAAGCGTTGGCCCAGCGGGTGGAAGATTTAGTGGAACGTGCGGGCCGCTTCTGCCAAGTGGAGCAAAAATGTCTGCCGTTGTCTTTAACAGCCGGAATTTATGTGCTAGAAGAAAAGGAACCGTTTTTTATCATGCGGGACCGGGCTCAGCTGGCGTGGGAAACGGCCAAACAACAGGCAGGCCAGCATTATGCTTTTTATGATGATGAGTATAAACAAAAAATGGTGACCGAAAAGCGCATTGAAAGCAGTATGGAAAGTGCCTTAACGGAGCGCCAATTCAAGGTATATTTACAACCGAAGTACAGTTTCCAAACGGGGCGTATGGTGGGGGCGGAAGCCTTAGTGCGCTGGGTACATCCGACCAAAGGGATGATTCGCCCGGATTGGTTTATACCGGTATTTGAAAAAAATGGTTTTGTATTAAAACTGGACCAGTTTATTTGGCAAGAGGTCGTAAATTTAATTAAAAAACGGCAAGAGGCCGGACTGCCTTTGGTGCGAATAGGCGTGAATTTTTCCCGTTTGCATTTAGATGACCCGCAATTTATTGAGACAATTTCCACGGTTGCGCAACAGGCTGGTGTGGATGCCAAGTGGCTGGAAGTGGAATTAACCGAAAGTGTGGTGTTTGGCAATGCCGAGCGGATGAAACAGGTGCTGGACGGCCTGCATGCCAAGGGATTTTCGGTAGCGATGGACGATTTTGGCGCGGGTTATTCTTCGCTCAATGTGCTGAAGAACCTGGATTTTGATTGTGTCAAGCTGGACAAAGAATTTTTGGCCCGCGGAGAGGGTAATCCGCGTATGCGCCATGTAATTACGGGTCTGGTACACATGATTAAAGCGCTGGGTAGTCACATTGTGGCTGAAGGGGTAGAAACCGAGGATCAAGCGGAATTTCTACGCAGTATCGGTTGTGACACGGCGCAGGGTTTTCTCTATTCTCGTCCTATTCCGATGGAAGAATTTGAAAAGAAGTTGGATGAGGAAGGAAAATAAATTTTTCCTATAAAAAATAAAACTCCCCGGGCTTTTATCCGAGGAGTTTTATTTTTGTAATAATTTTTCGGCTACACGGTGCGCAAAAGAGTCAGTATTAAAATCTTTAATTTTTTGTAGGGCCTGTCGTGCTTGTTTGGGATTGCTATCTTTCAGGTTAAGATAGACCATAAACAAGGCTAGTTCATTGGTCGGCTCTTCTGCTAACAAGGCACGTGCCTCTTGCAGAGAGGCTTTATTATTTTTTTGTTGATACAACCACATGGATTTAATGGCGCGCAGCTCGGTTTGTTGGGGGGCTAGCCAAATAGCAATATCCAAATCCGCTAACGCATCATCGAGTTTGCCTAAACCTTTATATGCGTATGCACTGAGTAACCAATAGCGGGTATTTTCGGGCTCTTCTGTTTTAGCCATGGTAATGTGGATAAACGCGTTCGGGTAATCCCGTTGTCTGAGAAAAGCATAAGCATAACGCGCCCGGTGAATAGCAGGGGTTTGCGGATTGAGTGCAAAGAGTCGGTCATAATACTCGTGTGCTTTTGAATAGAAACCCATGTCAATATAATTGTCGGCCTGTCCTGCTAAAGCCTCTTGGTTATCGGGCTCTTGCTCCAAAACGCGGTCGTACATTTCAATAGATCTGTCAGTCAGTTTCGTGCGCTGATAAAGAGAGGCGGCTGCTAATAGAAGGGGGATGTTTTTTTGGTGAAATTCCAACGCTTCCTGATAAACTTCTAAGGCTTTGTCTAATTGCCCCAGTTGCTCGTAACTTTTACCCAATAATCGATACGCCCGCGCTTCACGGCGTTTAATGTTTTGGGTTTTATAAATATATTGGGAAAGTTCGGTAATGGCTTGCTGATAATCCCCTTTTTCGTAGGTTTGACGGGCGTGTACATATTCCTGTTTATCCTTAAACGACGCCGAAAATAAGCCGGCCCAACCGGCAGAAGCACCGGCCAGAAAAAGGCACATAACCACGATACAATTACGGGCGAATAATGTCATCTAGTGCAAACAGCAGCAGGTCTTCCTGCAGCGCTCCTAATGATTTATTAGCCATGCGAATTCCTACCTCGCCGGCTTGTTGTAGCTTGTCTAATTCTAAGGTGCCTGTATTTAAGACACGGTTTTCAATGACAAAATTAGCTTTTTGGGCGGATTCTTCAATCATGGCCGCTCCGCGTACATCTCCGACACGTACTAAATAAGCAGCGACAGATTGAGGAGTTTTGGAAAAGAAATCCGGGGGGGTAACCGAAGCAATAATGTAGTCTGCTCCCTGCTCTTTGACTAAGTTAACAGGCAAATAGTTTACCACGGCGCCATCTACTAAATAACGATGACGGTAAGAAACCGGATCAAATATCCCCGGTAGATTCATACTAGCGCGTACGGCGATATCTAAAGGACCGGAATTAAAAACTACTTGCTCTCCGGTTTTCACATCCATGGCAGCCGTTACAAAAGGAATGGGCATATCTTCAAACCGCATATCCCCCAGCTGATCTTTAAAAAATTGTTGTAAATTGCGTGAAGAAGGTAAGCGGTTTAAGAAGAGAAAACGAAAAAATCCCATCAAGTTAAAATCCGGGGTAATTTTATCAATCGTAATATGGTTGCCGATTTCCCACAATTTATCGGTGGGCAGTCCGGCCGCATATAAAGACCCTACCACAGATCCCATGGAGATACCTGCCACCCGGTCAATAGGCACTCCGGCATTATGTAACACTTCCAACACGCCTACGTGTGCAAACCCGCGTACGCCGCCTGCCGATAGTGCTAAGCCCACGACAGGACGTTGGTCCGCAGGTAATTTGGTAAATTCATCCCACAAGAAAGAGCGCAAAATAGAATCCTGTGTGACCGTTGGCACGGCATACAGAGGGGTTGCAAAAACGGCTAAATAGAGCAAAAATACTGTTTTCAGCATTCCTCTTTTTGTCACGATGGCTCCTTGCTTACAGATTTTGGCCGATTGCCCATTCTAGTCCTGCTTTGGCTACTAAATTACGGAGTATGGCTTCGTAATACGATTTTCCCATATGGTAGTAGGTTTGCAAAGCTTCCAGGGCCTCTACATTCGGGCGGAAAGATTTTTCGGTGCGTTTCAAAGTGTCTTGCATTTCATTCCAAGTGTTTTGGCGGTCGATAACTTCGGTTTGCCAGAATTGCATTTCCGCAAAATTTTCGGCTACTTGCACCCGAATGCTATCTTCAATGGCGGCGCGGCGCAAGGTACTTTGTTGCTGTTCTGCCTTACGGCGCGTAGATTGTGTAAATAAATTGTAGGACAAAGGTAACCGAACGGCCAGAGATACTTGTTTGTTTTCATCGTCCAAATCTTCCACCCCCATTTTTTCATAGCTGCCCATCAAAATAATGTCCGGGTACTTGCGCGACAAGGCCAAATCAATCGCTAAACTATCCAATTCCAAGGCATAGATAGCTGTTTTTAATTCGGGGCGGAATTCCATGGACCATAAGTTAAGATGAGGCAAATCCAAGTCAATCAATACGGGTTTGAAATCGCCTTTTACAGTAATGTGTGAATTGAGTTCTTTATTTAATGCCACCAGCATAGCCAGTTGGGCTTTTTGTAATTCATGGTCTGCAATAGCCTTTTGGGAAGAGATATTGGAAACCAAGTATTGCGCCCGTATTTTTTCCCATGAGGTAGGACGCATGGAACGGTAATAGTCGGATGCCTTTGTTTGTACGGTTTGTGCCAGTGCAGCATTTTCTTGGGCATATAAGAGAGTGTAAAAAGATTGTTTAATATCTCGCACGATGGCATTTTTGACAGTTTCGTATTTGCTTTGTGCTTGTTTTAAGTTAGCTTGTGCCATCTTAAGTGTATTGCGTAAACGTCCGCCGGCATATAGATATTGGGTGGCGGTAACTCCAGCACCGAAAAACTGCTTCTTAGTGTTATCGGCCAATAGTTTATTGCTGGGGATAAACCGGTTGGCTACCGATTCCGGCAGTACCATTGGATAATCCAAATCATACCATGTGGCAGTTCCTTGCAGAGCTAGCTGGGGTAAAAATTGAAATTTAGCTTCTTTCACTTTTTGCTCTGCAATAATGATTTCTTGGCGGGCCTCTAAAAAACGGTTGTTATTTTCTAGTCCCAAGCGGATCGCACTTTCGAGGGTTAAAGTATCATTAATTAAATTGGAAAAGCGTACTCCATACTCCATCTGGGCAAAGAGCGGTAACCCCCAGCATAATAAAAAACATCCCATTATAACTTTTTTCATAAATCTCTTCATTTTTGCTTCTTAATTTCAGCTTCCAAGTAATCCATCATGTGATTAAATTCATCTTGCAATTCCATCAGTTGATCTCCCTTACGTAAATGAACCCGCTGGGACAAATCCCCTTTAGCAATGGCTTTACAAGTTTGTTCAAAACGGTACACAGGGCCTGCCATCTTGTGAGAGAGAATAGCAGAAATCAATACTACAAAGACAATATAGATGAGGATTTTATAGATAAAACTATAGGCAATAGAGGGGAAATGGTCATACAAGGGTTGTAGTAGCACTGGATAATGGTCAAAAATGTCGTGCAGGGTAAACACCATTTCATAGGCCATAATCAGTAACCCCGCCAAGACACTGATCAAGATCAGGGCCATGTAACGCAGCTGTAATTTCTTTTTGATAAAAATAGTGCGGCGTTTGAATTGCGGTTTTTTTTCAGCAGTGGTTTGTGTGGTCATAATACCTCAGAAATTAGTGACATAGCGCAATTGCAAAATGCGCTCATTTTCATCTCCGCGACCAATACGGCGTACCGCGCCGGACAGCGCCAGCGCAGGGGTGATATAGACTCGTGCGCCGATATTCAAACGGGAACCTCGCATCGAATTGATATTGTCCCATTCAGCTAGTAGCGAAGCCCATTCTTTTAGGCGTAGAGAAGTGCCTAAAAAGAAATACACATCGTGGCGGTCAAAATCCGATAAATTCACTCCGGCGGTTGTTTCTAATCCCGGGAAGAAAATTTCGCGTGTCATTGCTACATACCCGCCTTTACGGTCGTCTAAATATTTTTTAGTATGGTGAATGTAACCATATCGGCGTCCGTCGTATCCGATAGCAATTGCCGGAAAATATAAATTACCGTCAAATAATTTCCATTTGGCTTGAAAATCCGGTTCTAATACCTTGATGTCATCTGAATTACCGATTAATTCATAGACCGCCAAGGAAAGGCCGATGTTCACTTGAGGTAATACGCCAAAATCAACGCTTTCCATAACAGATCCGTGATCATAGGCCCGTGTCATCAAAGAGGCTTGATATTTATCTAATACCGTGGCGGTGGGAACATCGATTAGCAGTGTTTCGGGGATAGCAGTTTGAGCCGCAACTCCGAACGGAAAGAAAAAAATGAGGGGTAAAATATATTTTTTCAGCATAGTATTTAAAAATTATCTCCTATAAAAAGATGCGCGGATCTTTGGGTTCCGGTTTTTCTATGTAGCGTATATTTTGCAAGAAAATAAATTCACGGGTGGCCATAAAATCATTGCTATCCCGAGGGAATTCCAGTTCTATTACGCCTTTTTCCCGGCGGGAGGTGTCATATACCACCCCGCGATTCCACCGATCCATATCTTCCACATCGGTGGGGAGTTTTTTAGGATTCCAAAAGTCACGCAATACAATATCTCCTTTTATTAATTGGCCGCCTCCGACAGGAGAGGTCTTGACGATGACGTCTTCCGTTAAAATAGTTTTTCCCTTGCAAGGGCCATTGACAAAGGTCACTTTATAGCGCGGGTCGCACTCGGTGGGTTTGGCATCTACATGGGCCAATGCATAGGTGGCATAAAATTTGCCTGTATCTATGCAAGAAGCAAATATGTGGTTGCGAAACGTACGTTCATAGTCACTAGAGGCAGAAGTACGGTTATAAGGTTCTTCTTGTTTTTCTTGGTGACAGCCGCAAGCTAATAATAACAAACAGACTGGTAAAATCAATCTTTTCATATACTCTCCCTTGATGGCACAACAAACCACGGTCTGCTAAGGCAGGCCTCTACAGTAGTATAACTGTTTTCAGGGGGAAAGAGCAAGCAAAAATTCGTACGCGCTGCGCGTGCGAGGGAAGGGAGGGGGTGCTAGATAAAAAAATCCCCGCTGCTTGGAGCGGGGAAGTATAGTTATTTTAGTTGGGTCGGATCTGTCGAAATTTTTCCGTTTGCAATATCTTCTTGTGTTTGTTCGGCTCCTGCTTTTAGTATGTTCGAAGAGGCTGATTGAACCATGTTTTTCAAATTATTCTCTATAATCTCTTGACCGATGACTAAATGGTTAGCAATAGTCTTTGCTACTCCCATTGATTTTTGTTCAGGAGAGGACTTGTCTTGATCATTGAAGGCTTTGCCTGCCAAAGCAACGTCCCCTTGTGTAAAGGTAGTGGGATTTGTCATGCTGTGGCCGGAATTTTCGTTTTGTGGTAATATATCGGTATTTTCTTCAACAATGATTTGGTTGGCAGGGACACCGTCGGCAGCGAGGGCTTTTCCAGTTTCGGCCGAAACGGGCATCAGGATGGTTGCTTTGGGATTTCTTCCGTATGTCCCGTCTTCTTTTATGATTGGGTGGCTATTCAATTTGACAAGCTTGTCTTTATCTTCTTGATTGTAAAAACCTATGGAAGGGTAGCTCCCAGCTATTAACTCGGGCTTCAGGTCATCGAGTGTAAATCCTTGAGAGTTATTATCGGGTTTAGTACCTGCGGGGGCAGGGATAGGGATTTTCTGTAAAAGGGGCCCGATATCTCCTTGAGTATATTCTTCTAAGGGATCTAGGGATGCTGTATTGCCCCCGTTATGTTCTACACCGGCTCCATTTAAGATGTCTGCGGCCTTTGTAGAAGAAGGAATATGAGAAAGTATAAAAGCATAGCACGGTTGATGCTCGCATCCTTTGTTTCTGTACATAGCTTTTATGATCTCTTTATTAATCAATTCTTTTGCTTCTTTTTGGACTGCAGGAGAAACATTATCGTTCCATCCTAGATCCTTATACAGAAAATCAAGAGCTTCCTGGGTGAGTTGTTCTTCCGTCCGTGTGGTCTTAGGATCTTCTTCGGTTCTTGAACTACTAAATAGATCTTCTGCGCTTTCCCCATTGGTCTTAGATAATACAACCACTACATTAATAGGGTTATTCTTAAAACCGTTAGGTAGTTCTTTGTTGGTAATCTGCTGATAAATATCTGCAAAGGAAGGGGCCGGAGTGTTGTCCGAAGCAGTTGTTTCTTGTTCCGTTTTTTCTTCCGGGAAAGGCGAGCTTGTGGTACAGCCATAGAGCGAACTTCCGCCGCTTTCACACATGTCATCTACTGTGGGCGCTCTCAAAGAGCTCTGTTCCTCCGCGGCTTGTTCAAGACGTTTCGTAAAGGCTGCTTGCATATCTCGTTGAGCTTGTCTATAGGCCTCTCTTTTATCGTGTTCAATTTGTTTGTCTATATCTTTGAGTCTGGGAGAATCAGATCCTAACATCTCACGCGCTTGTTCTTTCAAGCGTTGTGCGGTTTCATCAAAAACTATGTCACTATGTATCAAATTAAAAAATGCATCTCTACCGTTATCGTTGAGTGAAAATTGCATATTACCGCTTAAATCAGGTTTTAAAGCCTTGCTTGCGCGAGAAGAAATATATTTTTCGCGGTCTTTTCCCAGACCGGACGATGCAGAGGCCAGTGCCCAAGATTTCTCGGTATCTTCTTCATTTACAGAAGGGGTTTCTTCATCTTTAGAAAACAGTTTTTTAATCGGTTTCCATAAGCGGGCCCATTTAGATTCCGGAATGTTTGCCGATTCTTCCGGTTTTCCTATGTATTTAGCAGATCGTTCCAACTGGACATATTTGTCATAAGCCTTATCGGTGGCGCTGACTTCGTGCATACCGCGTTGAGCCGTTTCCGGGGCCGTTTGGCGGATTAAGACCCACTCGCCTTCTTCATTAATAAAACCGGCTTCGCCATATTCATCATACGTAACTCCTACGGTAGAAACGTGAGGATCAGATTCGTGCGCGGCAGAATAACGTTCTGTCTCTGTCGGAGCCAGTGCCAATACATTTTCTCCCTCTAAGGTGTTAGCCTGTTGTTGTGACGGAATGCGCGGAGCTTTGGAACGGCTCTTGCCCGAAAACATGGCATATATTTTGCGTGCTAATTCGCTGAGCGGATTGGAGGTAAAAATCTGGGGCGTTGCTTTTTTGGCAGATCCTTCTTTAGCAGTTTCTGAATCTGGTTCCAAAAAAGGAAGTAATAAAAAGAAGAAAATGGCTACGCTCAAAATGACGACGACAATTTTTCCTACTTGTTTAGTTTTTTTATTTGACATAATCTAACCTCTCGCGTGGAGTACCTCTATAGTGTAGTCATTTTTGCGGCAATAGGCAAGGGTCCTTAGGCCTAAATAATTCTGGGTCCTTAGGAACGGTGCCGGCTAAAGAGGCGGCAGAGCATTTCCCAAGATTTTTTGATGTGGGCAACAAATTTGCTCCACCAAGAAGATTCTTCGAAAGTAGTGGTATCTTCCGGAGAGATGACAGTGGGGTAGTAGCCGTGAGCGTTTAAGAGTTTTACTAAGTAATTAGAAGGAACGGCAAAGTTTAGGTTTTGATTTCCTTCTCCTTTGTAACTGGAAAAAGCAATCGATATGACGTTTCCTTGCGTGTCAAACACGGGGCTTCCGCTGGAACTGGGCGAAATAGGAGCACTGATTTGATGCCAAATAATGCCGTCAGATTTTTTGCGCACTTGGCTGATAAGTCCGGAAGAAACGGTGTTTTGCAGGCGGCGCGGATTGCCAATGACCGTGATATCTTGTCCCGGTAAGACATAATCGGAATCGCCGAATGTGACGGTGGGAAGGTTTTTGGCTCCGATTTGAATGATAGCTAAATCCACTTCTTTAGCTTGGCCCAGTAAATTGGCTTGACCGGACATAGCTCCTGTATTAAAAGTTACGTTGACATATAGGGCATCATCTGTGACGTGTCGGCTGGTGGCGATGACTCCGTCTTGGCTGACGACAAAACCGGTTCCTGTAAAAGTGGTGCCGTCTTTTTTGAGCACATTAATAGCCACAATGGAGGGGGAATTTTCTTCAGCAATTTCCACATGTGTCTTGCTATAAGCAGGCCATGTACACGCGATGAGTAACATATATGTGAAAAACCGTTTCATATATAAATTTATACATATTTGGAGCAGGATGTAAAGTTGCCAAGCGGGTGCAAAAATTGTAAACTCTTGCTTAATAGGAGTGTATGTATTATGGAAAAAGTATATATCAGCCGTAAAAAATATGAAGCCCTGATGGGTGAATTAAAAGATTTGAAAAATACAAAGGCACAACTGTCGTTAGAAATTGGGGAGGCGGCCGCGCAAGGCGATTTGAAAGAAAATGCGGAATATCATGCAGCTAAAGAAAAACAAGCAGAGACGTTAATTCGCATTCAAGAATTGGAAATGACCTTGCGTAACGCTGAAATTACCGATAATTTAACGGTAGACCATAGCGAAGCGCGCATCGGTGCGACGGTGACTATTCAAGATGTGGCTGCCGAGTTGGAGTTTACCTATACGCTAGTGGGTCCTATGGAATCAAACCCGGATAAGGGATTATTGTCGGTTAAAAGTCCGCTGGCGTCCGGCGTGCTGGGTCACAAAGAAGGCGACGAATTTGAAGCACAGTTGCCCAAAGGACCCCGTAAATATAGATTGGTGAAATTAGAATATAAATAGGAAATAATATGAAAAGTCCTGCCAAAATATTTTTGTTACTGGTGTGGCTGGCGGTAATCGGCGGTGCGGCTTGGGGCTGGTGGCAGTTTTCCCAGTCCGGTGTGCCGGCGGCATTTTCCCTGTTAAAACAAGGGAAATTTATGCCCGTCCCGAAGGATGACGTCTCGATGTCTTTTGGAGAAATCAGCGAACCTGAACAACTTTCTATGCCGTCGGAAACAATCTGTCTGAAAGAAACCGTACAACGTGCCGAAGAACAACTAAATAAGTACATCACGGAAAGTGCGGGCCAGCAAGAAAATACCATTAAGATGGCAAGTTTTTCCGTTCAAGCAAAAAGTTGTACCGGTACACCTGAAATTACTACTGTGGCGGATGCGCAGATGTCTTATATGTCGGGTACGTGTTCTTATCACATAAATTTTCAACAGGATGGCCTGAGCGTGGCCATGTTGGGGGGAAGCCGCCGCGCAGATCAAAACAGCTGGACCACCAGTTGTTCGCCGATGAATCCGGAAATTGGAAAAATCATTTGTGATGAAATTACAGCACCGGAAACAGCGGCTCAATAATATATTTTACGTGTGCTAAAAGACCCCGCTCATTTGAGCGGGGTTTCTTTTTATCCCTGCCGTGTTGTTTCTCGTCGGGAAATCAAAAAAGCTTGACTTCGTCTTTTTTTTTAGTATCATTTAAAAAAATTAATAAAGGAGGATGTTTATGTTGTTAAAAAGTAAAAGAGCATTTACGCTCATTGAGTTGTTAGTAGTAGTATTAATCATTGGTGTTTTGAGTGCTATTGCGTTGCCGCAATATACTATGGCGGTGGAAAAGTCGCGTGCTACCGAAGCCATGACCAATATCGCTACCATTAAACAACAAATGCAACTATATATTATGGAAAACGGTTTGCCGAGTGGGAGTGAAGATCGTGTATACTATAAAAATTTTTCTAATGCAGAACTGTCAGGGGGAGAATGGAAATATGATACTGATTATCAGACAAAAAAATTTTACTATTATCAACCTCATGTTAATAACAGAGGAGGATATGTTGAGGTCGCTAGAAATGATGGGGAAAATGATTTATTTACATTGTATTCAACCACATATCCGCAAGGTGAATCTTATAATAATGACTCGCCCATCGGTGGCTGGTATAATTCATGCATTACGTTTTGGAGTGATTTAGGAAGGAAAATCTGTAAACAGTACGAGAGTTTAGGTTGGAAATATATAGATGGTGAGATTTAATTGATTTTTCGGTTACCTTCCGGCAAACAGCGTCATGATGATCCCTTTGAGCAGGGTTTTGGAGTCGGATGCGGAGGATGTTTTAAAAGCCTTATCGGCTTCAATCACGCGGTCTAGCGTTTTAATAAACACGTCTACAGACGGAAAAGAGCCCGCCCGGTTGACGAGTGATGTTTCCCAAAACATCAGTCCCGCCGTACGTGAAATATCAGACGGAGCCATCCCCGCGCTTGCCATCATTTTGATACGGGCCATTTTTTGCAACGGATAGGAAATTTTACTCAGCACCGATACGGGGGTTTCGCCACTATCCAGCAGTTTGTCAATTTGGGCTAAGGCCTTCTTTTTATTTAAATATTGAATCGCATTAGACAGCTCAAACGGATTTTCTTCCTTAGAAAATCCAACGCCGGCCAGCACGTCTTGTTTAGAGATATTTTTGTCTTCCCTCTCGGCGGTATATAAGGCTAGTTTTTCAATTTCTTGTGACAAAGCATTTAAATCTGCGCCTACCGTCTCGCACAGGGTTTCAATGGCTTGAAAATCTGCCTGTAAACCCTGTTGGGTAAAGCGGTTACGTATCCATTGGATTAAATCATCGCGCTTTAATTCATCCAAATTAGCGGTCTCTCCGTGCTCGGCGACGACGGCGGGAAGTGTTTTGTCTGTTTTGAGCTTTTTACTGTCGTTGTGGGTCAACACCAGTACCGTGGTGTCTAGCGGATTTTCCAAATAACGCATCAGGGCCTCTTTGGGGTCTTTGCGCAGTTTTTCAATGTCCGTTAAAATCACTAAACGTTTGTCCGAAAACACAGGGGCGGTATTTGCCAGCGCGAGCACTTCGCCCATATCCGCTTTGTCTGCGGAAGAAGAATAAAGATTAAAATCGTCTGGATGTACTGCCGTTTTGATTTGCTCAATCAGCT
>JAZNEO010000252.1:0-3159 GCA_045588685.1 Candidatus Avelusimicrobium sp.
CTCCTTTGTGTTTTTGGAAAAAAGGATGCAAAAACGGCTGTTACTTTTGTGCCTTCTCAAGTGTCACTCCAGCAACAGCCGTAGTTCCCCGTCTAAATAGACAGGGAACATTCGGCACACGCGGGCCGTCGCCTTTGTGTGCCTGATATCGGCTGTTTTTGGACTTGAGAAGGGCTTGAGTTGCCCCAAGCACATCCGTTTCTGCAACGGTTCCAAAAACAGATCAAATTGTATACTACTTCTCTAGTATAACAAATTTTAGGATAGAGAACGACAGATCTGCAAAGAATTAGTTGAAAAACTTAATGGAGTTAGGCAGGATGACATCTTCCATGACGTTCAGTGCGTAGGAATCGGTCATGCCGGCAATATAATCGGTAATAATGGTATCGCGCAGAGAAGTATCTTGCTGATAGACCTTTTGCATGGATTGCATATATTTGGCAAACGTAAGGGCGGTTTGTTTGCCCTCCCGTTCGTAGGCGGCATAATCAAAGGCATATTTACCAAAAATCGTGCGGAAATAATCAAATAAATCGGCAATACATTTGTCTATGGTTTCTTTGCGTTGGCGCATTTGGGCATTGTGATAAATCCGCTCATAATTAAAGGTTTTCAGTTCGGAAATAATATCCATTTTCTCCGGTGAAAACCCGATAAAATCTTTGTCCTTGGAGTGGTGAATTAAATCCAGCGTTAAGGTGTTTATAATTTCCCCGTTAGAGGTGCCGATTTCGTCTTGTACAATCAGCGGAATATCCTCACGCGTGATTAAATCTGCCTTAATAGCGTCTTCTATGTCGCGGCCCAAGTAGGCAATTTTATCAGACAAGCGCACAATACAACCTTCGTAGGTGGTAGGCAAACAGCGGCGGTTTTGGATAGCTTCTAAATCATTGGGCGTGCTGGCAGGGCGCAATTCTTTAGTAGCAAAATCTTCTCCGCAATGGCACAAGATGCCGTCTTTAACGGCATACGTTAAATTTAAACCTTCCCCGTAGTTAGCCAAATGTTCTACCACGCGGTAGCTGTTCACTTCGTGCAAAAATAATTTTGGTGCAATGCACGCGGCCAATGCGCGTTCTCCTTCGTGTCCGAAGGGAGCGTGCCCGATATCGTGCCCCAGGCCGATTGCATACGCCAAATCTTGATCTAAATTCCAATTTC
Organism: Candidatus Avelusimicrobium sp.; assembly: GCA_045588685.1. Lineage (GTDB taxonomy): Bacteria > Elusimicrobiota > Elusimicrobia > Elusimicrobiales > Elusimicrobiaceae > Avelusimicrobium. The sequence continues at coordinate 1,168 of JAZNEO010000252.1, forward strand.
CGCTTTGATTAAGCCCCCGGCAAATGGCGGCCGCAATGGTGGCTACGTGCAATACGTGTTCAATACGGGTGCAAATATGGTCATTATCCGGTGCGAAAAAAACTTGGGTTTTGTGTTTTAAGCGGCGAAACGGCAGCGAATGAATAATTTTGGTTTGGTCCCGGAAATATTCTCCGCGCACGTCCGTAGTTTGCGGGCGGGTGCGTTTGTAGTATAAATCATTTCCAAACGGGTTTTTATTCATAAAATTATGATACCATAATAAAAAGACCCTGTGTAGGAAGATTATGAAATATCCCTTTGTAATTTATCAAGGAACCTTTGATCCGCTGACAAACGGTCATTTGGACATTATCAAAAAAGCACTTGGTTTGTTTGGTCAAGTGCGGGTGTTACTATTGGTTAATCCCGATAAACAGCCCTTGTTTTCGGTACAGGAGCGTAAGGATATGATTGCCGCGGCTACGGCTGATTTACCCGGAGTTAGTATAGATAGTGATACGGGACTCTTGGTAGATTATATGCGGGCGCACCGGGCGCCGGTATGCGTGCGCGGGGTGCGTAACGCCCAAGATTGCGCCTATGAACTACACAATCATGCTTTAAGTCATCAGCTATATCCGGATATGGAAACCATTTTGCTGCCTGCGGACCCGATGTGGCAAGAGGTTAGCTCCTCGGCCGTCAAGGCGGCGTGCGCCCGGGGGCAATTACCCCCTGCGTGGGTGCCTGCCGGGGTATGGCAAGCACTTGAAAAGAAATTTCCGCCTAAGCAGAGATAGGTCTTTCGGCCCAGCTTAGGCTGGGCCTTTTTTTCACGGTAAGAAAGCAGATAATTTTCTATAATATAAAGCGGAGCAGGACAAAAGGAGATAAGATGTCCATTATCATAAGCCAACGGAAAGGGAATACTTTCTTTTACCAGTCTGTGTGTGAGACCTGGGCGGGGCATCTGTATGGTTTTATGCGGCCAGCATTCTTTACGAATGCTGGCTCGTTTGTTTTTAATCATCTTACGGAACAACAACATGCTGACTAAAATACTTTCTATCTTTCTTAGTTTTTTAATGATCTACACGTCGGTATTGCCTGCCTATGCGCAAGCAGAGCGATCGGCAACTGCGCAACGTGCGGCGGTAGCTGTGAATGGGCAAGAGATTGATTGGAGCGAGTTGGAACGTGTGTGGGAACAGAATCGGCGCATGTATGGAAATTATGAAGGGCTTACGCCACAACAAGCGGAGCAGGTAAGACAGCAAAAAGAAGCGATGAACGCAGTGGTAGGTGGGGAAGATACCAAGCAGGCGGATCATCGGATTTTGGGTTTAGAGAAACGGGTGAAGGACTTTTTGGCAATGTTACGCACGGAAGGGCCGGCGGTAGATGAGTACAGTATTTTTAAACAAGTGTATTTGGAAGAGGTAGATAAAGAGTATGAACGGTTAAGCGCAGAGGTCAAGCGTGCTGGGGCACAGTTAGAGAAGGACTATAAAAAATACAGCAAAGCCAGTCATGTCACAGGGGCATGTGTAGAGGATTGTGCACAGGATTATTTAGCAAAGCACGTAGATGCAGACTGGGAAGAGGCGGAGTTATCGTGTTTGCATGGGGCAGATTTAACGGCGTGTAAGGAAGGGTATAAGAGTCGTTTGAAAGAGAGCTATGAAGTCGGAAAAGCAGGATTAGCACAAGCGAAGGCCGGTTTAGCACAGTGGTATCAGGAAGCAAAGTTGGAGCGGAACATACAAGAGGCGTATCAAGATCAGAAGGAAGCGTTTCGCAAGGCGTTAGCGCAAGCGGATGAAGAGGCAGTTGGGAAAGCACAGCAGATGATGCGTCAGTTGGGTAAAGAAATTTGGGCGGAGTATCAAAAACCCGGGGTCGGGGATCGGTACCAATGGTTAAAGGAATTAGTGGTAGAAGCGTATCCGGTATTTTGGGGGTTAGGAGGCCTGAATAAAGCGCAACGGGACTGGGCGCGTGAGTTATTGC
>JAZNEO010000253.1:0-9387 GCA_045588685.1 Candidatus Avelusimicrobium sp.
CTGAGAAAAATGGCACACCAGGGTTTGATCCCGGGTCTTAAAAAATCGAGCTGGTAAACACAGGAGGAGGCAGCTGCTGGAAGTTAACTCCGAACAGGAAAGTAATTTACAGTGCCGCCTGAATATATGGATCCAATTGCAGATTTCTTGACCAGAATCAGAAACGCAAATATGAAGAAAAAAGAAAAAGTGGATATCCCTTTTTCTAAAATTAAAACGGAAATTGCGCGCATCTTGAAAGAAGAAGGCTATATTGCCAACTTCAAGGCCGTGCATAACGAAACCAAGGGTGGCGTGGTCCGCGTATTTTTGAAATATACGCCTGAAAACGAATGTGTCATCCAAGGTTTGCGCCGCATTTCTAAACCGGGCCAACGGGTGTACAGCGCGTACAATAATATCCCTAAAGTCCGCGGTTCTTTTGGTATCACGATTTTATCTACGTCCAAAGGTATCATGACCGACGCACAAGCCAAAGCTGACAAAATCGGTGGCGAACTCTTGTGCCAAGTTTGGTAAGGAGGGAATATGAGTAGAATTGGTAAAAAAGTAATCAATGTTCCCGCCGGTACTAAAGTAGATGTCAAAGGCCAAGTCATTACCGCAACGGGCAAATTAGGCACCTTGTCCTATACCGTTCCGGCTGATGTCCAAATCAAATTGGATAACGGAGCTTTGACCTTGTCTATCGACGAAAAACGTGCCAAAGAATTAAACGCCATTCACGGTACTACTCGCGCCAACGTGTTTAATATCGTAGAAGGTGTAACCAACGGTTTTAGCAAAAACTTGGAAATCAACGGTTTGGGTTATCGTGCTTCCGTAGCCGGCAAAAAGCTGACTTTGGAACTCGGTTTTTCTCATCCAGTAGTGATGGAAGTGCCGGCCGGACTGACCGTCGTGGCTGACCCCAAGAGCAACCTGTTGGAAATTAAAGGCAGCAATAAATTTGAAGTAGGTGATTTTGCCGCCAAAATCCGCCGCATCCGCCCGCCCGAGCCGTACAAAGGCAGCGGTATCAAATATCAAGGCGAACATATTGCTCGCAAAGCTGGTAAGACCGCGGCAGGAGGCAAATAATTATGGCTACTAAACAAGAAAGATATCAATTCAGAAAAGACAGAAGCCGCAAACACCTGCTCGCGGCAGCCGGTGCACATCGCCCGCGCTTGTCTGTCTATAGAAGCTTAAAATATATCTACGCCCAAATCATTGACGACAATACGCACAGCACGTTAGTGTCTGCAACGACTTTGTCCAAAGAATTGGAAGGTAAGTTTGAAACTTCCGGTAAAAGCGTAGAAGCTGCCAAAGCCTTAGGTGCTGTAATTGCCAAAAAGGCTTTGGAAAAAGGTATTACCGAAGTCATGTTTGACCGCGGCGGCCGCGTATATCACGGCAGAATTAAAGCCTTGGCTGATGCTGCGCGCGAAGCAGGACTCAAATTCTAAGTAAGGTGAATTTAATGACCAACGAAATGAAAAAAGAAGCGAAAGGCAAAAAAGCCGAGTTTCAAAAGGTGAAACCCGCGTCCGAAGGGAAAACCACCGTTATTCACGTGGCCCGCACGGCCAAAGTGGTAAAAGGTGGTAAACGCTTTGGTTTCCGCGCCTTAGTTGTAGTAGGCAACGGAGAAGGAAAAGTGGGTGTCGCCATTGGTAAAGCTAACCAAGTTCAGCTGGCCATTGGCAAAGCTGAAACCCATGCTCGCAAACACATGGTTACTTTCCCTGTCGTAGGGGATACGATTCCGCACGAAGTTATCGGCCGTTTCGGTGCTGCCTCTGTGTGGATGAAACCCGCCGCCCCGGGAACCGGTGTAATCGCCGGTGCCGGTGTACGTTTAGTGTTTGAAGCCGCGGGTATCAAAGACGTCTTGGCCCGCAGCTTGGGAAGCAATAACCCTTGCAACTTGGTCTATGCAACGTTAGAAGCGTTGAAAATGCTCAAAAACAAAGAAACAGTCAACGCCATCCGCGGTAAAGCCGATAAAACGGCTCAAGCCGCTGTAGAAGAAGCCCCTGCAGCAGAAGCGGCGGCCAATTAGTTTGGAGGAAACACTATGGTAACTTTAAATAAACTTTTCCCTAAACACGGATCCCGCAAACCCCGCAAACGCTTGGGGTTAGGTGCTGCCTCAGGTCTTGGTAACTATTGTGGTAAAGGAATGAAAGGTCAAACCTCTCGTTCCGGTAATACCCGCAAAGAAAGTAAAGCCGGCGGTCAAATGCCGCTCGTGCGCCAAACCCCGAAAAGCGGTTTCTCTAACAAAGATTTTGCTCGTCGGTTTGACTATGTCAATGTAGGTACTTTGGAAAAATTGTTCAAAGCCGGTGCAGAAGTAACGCCGGAAGCTTTGAAGAAAGCCGGTGCCATTCATGACCAAACCAGCGTAAAAATCTTGGGCATGGGCGAACTGTCCAAAGCTCTGAAAGTATCCGCTCACGGTTTTTCTAAAACAGCCAAAGCTGCTATTGAAAAAGCCGGCGGAAACGTAACTGTACTTGAAAAGAAGACCAAATAATGGAAAACAATACAGTGGCGAATATTTTTAACGCTCCCGAGCTCAAGAAGAGACTTCTCTTCGTGCTCGGGGCGTTGGCCGTTTTCCGTTTAGCGGCCGCCATCCCTATACCGGGGATCAATACCGATGTCTTGCGCCAATTATTTGCCGCGCATGAAAACGGTATTTTGGGCTTTATGAATATTTTTTCCGGCGGTGCGCTGGGAAAATTCTCCATTTTAGCCCTCGGCATTATGCCTTACATCAACGCATCCATTATTATCAGCTTGGTGCGCGGTGCTCATATTTTCCCTGCGCTGGACCGTATGCATAAAGAAGGCGAAGCCGGTCGGCGGAAAGAAAACCAAATTACCCGAATATTCACGCTGTTTTTGGCGGCGATGCAAGGCGCTATGATGACCTTTGCCATCACCAAGGTAGAAGGAGCCGGTGGGGTGTCTGCCGTAGTTAACCCGTCCGTTTTCTTTTTCATTACGACTGTACTGACCTTGTGTGCCGGTACGATGTTTGTGATGTGGCTGGGTGAACAAATTACGGAGAAGGGTGTCGGAAACGGTATTTCCCTGATCATTTTTGCCGGTATCGTGGATCGTTTGCCCAGTGCTATTATGGAAGTCATCAGCCGCGTACAAGCCGATGAAATGGATTTCTTTATGGCCATGGTTATTTTTGGTGCGGCGATTGTGATTACCGGACTGGTGGTATGGTTGGAAACAGCTCAACGCCAAATTCCGGTGCAATATGCCAAGCGCCAAGTCGGCAATAAAATGTATGGTGGGCAAACCAGCTATTTACCGCTCAAGATTGATCAGAGCGGCGTAATCGCGGTAATCTTTGCCTCCTCTGTCATTTCCTTGCCGTTGACAGTAGCCAGCTTTAACCGTGATGCCGCGTGGGCGCAACGGTTGTTAGAATTTATGAGCCACAACAGTATATGGTATATGGTACTGTTCTCGGCGCTCATTATTTTCTTCTGCTACTTCTATAACTCCATGACCATTAATCCGGCTGATTTGGCCGATAATATGAAGAAGTGGGGCGGCTTTATTCCGGGCATTCGTCCGGGAGAACCTACCAAGAATTACATTGAGTGGGTGATGAACCGCTTGACGTTCTGTGGTGCAATTGCGGTATGTTTGATCGCAGTATTGCCGGACTTTTTCCGCGCAGAATTTAACGTGGATTTCTATTTCGGCGGTACGGCACTTCTGATTGTAGTCGGCGTTGCGTTGGATACGGTTAGCCAAATTCAAGCACACTTGCTGGCCCGCAATTACGAGCCGTTGCTCAAAGGCAGTAAGAGAATTAAAGGCCGTTGGTTTAACGTGGGCCAATAATTCGTCGTCTTTTTCGGTTTGGCGTTGTTGCTACGGCACTCACATAGTTACTATGCTTTGTGCCTAAGCGCCTAGCCAAAACCGAAAAATACTTGAATTTAACATAGAGTTGCTATTGAAAGAAGAATTAGTTGGAAAATTTTTGCGTTTAGGCTCGTAAGGGTCTAAACGCAAAAGTATCTTAAGAGGAAACAAAATGGACATTGTACTGATGGGAGCCCCGGGCGCCGGAAAAGGTACCCAAGCAGAAAGGTTAGAAACAGAATTGCACTATACGCATATTTCTACAGGTGATGTGTTGCGTAAAGAAATTGCATCCGGTAGTGAGTTGGGAAAAAAAGTTTCGGCTATCATCAGCAAAGGAGATTTAATTTCTGATGAACTGATGTTGTCCATTTTGAAGCAAGTTGTTTCAACTGCTAAAGGGGATATTATTTTTGACGGTTTTCCCCGCACGGTAGTACAAGCAGAAATGTTGGACAAAATGTTGGCAGAGTTGGGACGCAAACTAGGCAAAGTAATCGAAATCGCTTTGCCCGATGAAGTAGTGGTAGCGCGCTTATCTGCCCGTAAACAATGCAAGTTGCCCAGCGGTGAAACAAAACAAATTGGTCCTAATTTTTCATTGGAAGATTGTGCCGCGCAAGGTGGCGAAGTGTTCACGCGTAAGGATGATACTCCGGAAAGCATTTCCCACCGTTTAACCGTCTATCATCAGCAAACAGAACCGGTAATGGCTTTTTACCGTAAAGCGGGTCGGTTCGTGGCTGTTAAAGGGGATCAAACCCCGGATCAGGTTTTGGCTGATTTGTTAGCGGTATTGAAGGCATAGATTATGATAGAAGTTAAAAATGAGCACGAATTGCAATTAATGCGTAATGCAGGAAAAGTGACTGCAGCCGTGCTTGAAAAAATGACACAATCGGTTAAACCGGGCGTGTCAACACTCGATTTGGACGAAATAGCCGAAAAAACGATCCGTTCCTTCGGAGCGGTGCCGCTTTTTTTGGGCTATGGTGGATTTCCGGGAAGTATTTGTGCGTCCATTAATGAAGAAGTCGTGCACGGAATCCCCAAAAAAGGTAGAATATTAAAGAGTGGTGATATTATCAGTATCGATACAGGAGCCAAGCTTGACGGTTTCTGTTCGGATGCCGCGATCACCCTCGGCGTCGGCAAAGTTTCTGAGGAAGCCCAACGATTGATGGATGTGACAAAAAAGTCACTTTACAAAGCCATCGGGCTAGTCAAACCGGGTATCCGGCTAGGAGATATCGGACACGCGGTGGAGACTTATGCCGAGCAACAAGGCATGGGCGTGGTGCGCGATTATTGCGGCCACGGCATTGGCCGTACGATGCATGAGGAGCCTTCTATTCCGAATTTCGGAAAACCGGGCACCGGTCCTGTTTTACAGGCAGGCATGGTACTTGCCATTGAACCAATGCTTACAGCGGGAACATGGAGAGTCAGGCAGCTTAGTGACGGTTGGACGGTGGTCACGCGGGACGGCAGTTATGCGGCCCACTTTGAACATACGGTAGCAGTCACAGCTCACGGCAGTGAAATTTTTACTGCTTTTGAATAAACTTAGTTTATTCTGAAATTTAACCCAAACCGGAGATGTATGAGCGATAAAATAGAAGTTGAAGGCAAAGTCTTAGAATCCTTGCCAAACGCGATGTTTAAAATTGAAATCCCGGGCGGCAAAATTATTCTAGGACACATATCCGGGAAAATGAGAGTGCATCATATAAGAATTTTGCCCGGAGACAAAGTGAAATTAGAATTGTCCCCGTATGACTTAACCAAAGGCAGAATAACTTATAGGGAGAAATAAATGAAAGTCAGAGCTAGTGTAAAAAAGATATGCCAAAAATGCAAAATCATTAAACGCAATGGCGTCGTGCGTGTGGTGTGTGAAGTTGCTAAACACAAACAGCGCCAAGGTTAATTTAAGGAGTATTCATAGAATATGGCTAGAGTCGCAGGTATTGATTTACCGAAAAATAAAAGAATTGATGTAGCGTTGGAATATATTTACGGCATCGGCAAGAAAAACGCCAAAGAAGTGCTTGCTAAATTGAATGGCCAAATTGACCCCGCTACCCGCGTCAAAGACCTCACCGAACAACAGGCCGGTCTTTTGAACACCATCTTACAGAAAGAATATAAGGTGGAAGGTGAATTGCGCCGTGAAGTGGCACAAAATATTCACCGCTTTATTGAGATTGGTTCGTACAGAGGCCAACGCCACCGCAGAAATCTGCCCGTGCGCGGTCAACGTACCAAAACCAACAGCCGCACCCGCCGCGGACGCCGCAAAACTGTCGGTTCCAAGGCTGCTGCAAAATAAATTAATTTTTAGGATTTAAATTATGGCAGAAGAAAAAGAAACTCAAACCACTGCTGCGGAAACAAAAGCCCCCGCAGCTGCAAAAGGCAAAAAGAAAAATGCCAAAGCGCCGGCCTTCGGTGTGGTGCATATTTACTGTTCGTTTAATAACACCATTGTAACGGTGTCTGACGATAAAGGTAACACCATCGCTTGGTCTACCGCCGGTTCTCACGGTTTTAAAGGTACCAAAAAGAGCACGCCGTTTGCTGCTCAGATTACCTGCAACAAAGCCGCTGAAAAAGCCGTTGCATTAGGAATGCGCGAAGTGGCCGTAAAAGTATGCGGCCCGGGTCAAGGACGTGAAACGGCAGTTCGTGCTGTACAACAAGCCGGACTGACGGTTTCTTCCATTAAAGATGTAACCCCCATCCCGCATAACGGATGCAGACCCCCTAAAGCACGGAGAGTATAAGATTTATGTCTAGAAATACTGAAGCTAGCTGCAAAAAATGCAGAAAATTAGATTGCAAATTGTTCCTCAAAGGAACCAAATGCTATACCAACTGCGTCATTGATAAATTGGCTTCCGCCAAATTACGCGGTGGGAAAGCTGCCGGCAAAGTACGCCGCGCTAAATTATCCGAGTATGGTGTGCGCTTGCAAGAAAAACAGAAAGCACGCTTTCAATCCGGCATGTCGGAAATTCCGTTCCGCAACATGTTTGATAAAGCAGCTAAATTGCAAGGTCAAACCGGTGAGAATTTCTTGCGTTTGCTAGAAACCCGCTTGGACAACATTGTGCGCCGCATTGGTTTTGCGGTATCTCTCAAAACAGCGCGCCAACTGGTGTTGCATGGTGCGGTAACTGTGAACGGGAAAGCCGTCAATGTGCCTTCTTTCCAAGTAAAACCGGGCGACAAAGTGGTTTTGAATTCCGCTTTGGCTGAAAACGCCATGATTAAGCAAGGGTTGTTGGAGACTGAAAAACGCAATCAACGCCCCAGCTTCTTGGAATATGACGCCGAAAAATTGACCGGCAAACTGCTGCGCTGGCCGGATCGGGCAGAAATGTCCTATCCTGTCAATGAACAGCTCATTGTAGAATATTACTCTAAATAAGCGTGGAGGATGAGATGGCTTTTAATGAATTAGTTCTTCCCCAGAAAATTCAATTGGATGAAAAAACAGCTTCGGACCGCTACGGTAAATTTACCGCCGAACCCTACGAGAGCGGCTATGGACATACAGTAGGAAATTCCTTGCGCCGGATTTTGCTTTCCGGTATGGAAGGAGCGGCTGTTACAGCCGTACGCATCAGCGGGGCCATTCACGAATTTACCACGCTGCCTAACGTGCGGGAAGACGTTATCAACATCTTGCTCAATTTGAAACAATTGCGCATTAAGATGGACCATAAAAACCGCGAATATGTTACCTTGTCTGCTACGAAAGCCGGCCCGGTAACGGCTGCCGATATTGAAGAAGTGGACGGCGTAAGCATTATTAACAAAGACTTACAACTGGCCACCTTGGAAGTGGGCGGCAGTTTGGAAATGGAAATTGAAATTTCCCGCGGTAAGGGATACGTTCCTGCAGAAGATTTGGCCAAAATCCAACGCCCTGCTGGTTTTATTCCCGTAGACGCGCTGTTCTCTCCTATTGTGAAAGTGCACTACGATGTAGAACCGGCCCGCGTCGGACAGAAAACCGACTATGACCGCTTGATCTTGGAAATCACCACTGATGGTACCTTAGAACCGGCCCGTGCTTTGCACCGCGCCGCGGTACTATTGTCTGGCTCCTTGCATATTTTCACTATTGAAGGTGAAGAACCGGGCACCGTGGCTGTCAGCACGGCTGCAGATATGCAAACGGAACCGATTTCTATGACCGGCAGTGTCAGCGGGGCCACTCCCGTCAATTCCAAATTGGAAGACACGTTAAACCAGTCAATTGAATTTATTGAGCTTTCTTCTCGCTCTATTAATTGCCTGAAATCCGAAAACGTCAACACAGTGCGTGATTTGGTCAAAATGACCGAAGACGACTTGAAGATGATTAAGAATTTCGGTGCTAAATCAATGGACGAAATTAAAGAAAGACTCAGTGAAATGAATTTGACACTGGGTATGAAAATTTAGGGTACGACCCATTTAAAGGATTGTAAAGATGATTAAAAATACCGGATACCGTAAACTCGGCAAAACTTCTTCTCACAAGAATGCGATGCTTAAAAATATGGCTACCAGCATTATCTTGCACGAAGAAGTCAAAACCACGTTGCCTAAAGCTAAAGAAGTGCGCCGCGTGGTAGAAGGCTTGATTACCTTGGCTAAAGCCAATAATCACTTAGCCGTCAAAGATACATTGAAAGATAAAGACGCCTACAAGAAATTGTTTGATGTGTTGGCGGCTCGTTATCAAAACCGCGCGGGTGGATTTACCCGCATTTATCGTGCGGGTGTTCGCCAAGGCGACAACGCACAAGTGGCCATTATTAAATTGGTGGACTAAATGGTGCTAGACTATCTGGGCGGTTTATTTTCTTCAGACCTGGGGATGGACCTCGGCACAGCCAACTGTCTGATTTATGTTAAAGACAAAGGTATTGTGCTGCGGGAACCTTCTGTAGTGGCTGTAGAAAGAGAAACCGGTGAAGTAAAAGCGGTAGGAGCGAAAGCCAAGCAGATGCTCGGCCGTACGCCTGCAAATATTATTGCGGTGCGTCCGATGAAAAACGGCGTCATTGCCGACTTTGAAGTGACGCAAGAAATGATTCGCTACTTTATCCGCAAAGTCCACAGCCGTAGTAGTTTGTTGCGGCCCCGGATTGTGATTGGCATTCCCTCTGATATTACCGGCGTAGAAAGACGGGCTGTGGATGACGCAGCCCGCCAAGCCGGTGCGCGGGAAGTCTACTTAATTGAAGAACCTATGGCCTCTGCGATGGGAGCTGATTTGCCTATTGCAGAACCGCATGCCAGTATGATTGTAGATATTGGCGGCGGTACGACGGAAGTAGCGGTGATTTCACTGGGCGGCATGGTGGTGGCAAAATCCATTGATGTTGCCGGAGACGAATTAACGGAATGCATCGTGCAATACTTCCGTAAAAAATACAATTTGATTATCGGGGAAACCACCGCTGAAGAAGTAAAAATTAACTTAGGTTCGGTGTACCCGCTTAA
>JAZNEO010000254.1:0-3885 GCA_045588685.1 Candidatus Avelusimicrobium sp.
TATCAAACAGACTACCCCCTTTGCAGACTCTTTTTTACTACGCTTCAAGGCCGATTTATATGGAGATCCTGAACAGTCGACTCCTGCATGACTCAGGATAACAGTTGACAATGATAACAAAATCTTTCAATAGTTCATACATATTTCTGTTTCATAGCACAAATTGAGGGTTGCTTTTTCCCCGCAAACAGTTCTACAATAAAAGTATCCACTATTAAGGAGTGTATTATGAGTATAAAATTAGCAATTGCCGATTTACCTACCTCTACTTTTACCTGTGGGCCCAGCCAAGGACATCCGTCCATTCGCCAAACCCCGCTCTATCAAACCCAATTTGAACGCAGTCACCGCGCCAAAGATGTCGCCGCAGAAGGGTTATATAAACAAGCAACCGACAATTTACGCAAACTGTTAGATTTACCGGCCGACTATACCGTTATCTTTTTTATGGGCGGTGCTACGCCGGCCTTAGACGCGGTAGCATGGAGCTTAACGAAAGATTCCATTTCCGGACTGAGCTTTGGGGCTTTCTCTAAATTATGGTGCAAAAAAATTGCGGGTTGTTTAGAAGACAGCGTAAAAAAAGAATTTAAAGAACCTGCCGAAGGCGAATTTTTCCCTACGGAAAAACCGAATTTTAAAGCCAGTTTAGTAGTGCTTACTCCCAACGAAACTTCCACCGGGGCGCAAATTCCGGATAGTTACTTGGAAGAGGCCTGGGCCCAAAAAGGCGCCGATACGCTAATTGCCTGGGACTGCACCTCTTGTGCCGGCGGACGTGATTTACCGAAAAATAAATTTGACGTGATGGTATTTTCGATGCAAAAATGTTTCGGTGTAGGCGGCGGCAGTAGTGTCATTATTTTAAGCCCCAAAGCCGTGGCCCGCATTGCCGAAGCAAAAACGTATCGCCGCATTCCATACAGCTTAGATTTAACATACGCCGTAGAAAAAGCGCAAGAAAAAGTCCAAACGGTTAACACCCCCAGCACCACCAACATTTGGATGTTCAACGAAGCCGCCAAATGGATGAACGAACACGGCGGGCTCAAAGCCATGGATGCTTTGTGCCGCAAACATGCAGACTATTTACTGAAATGGGCCGCGCAAACGGACTGGCTTAAACCCTTAATTGCTAAAGAAGAAAACCGCTCTTATACCACGTTAACATTGGAAGTAACCGACCCCAAAATTGACGCGGCAGAAATTAGCAAAGCACTCAAAGCCACCGGGTTACCCAATTTGCAAGACGGAATAAAAAAATATTCCGCCGTCAAACAAAATTCGCTACGTATTGCGTGCTTCCCGTTTGTAGATATAGACGGGGTGGAGCAATATCAAAAATTAACTCATGCAGTAGATGAAATTGTCAAAGATTTACGCGCTCAGGAGGCCAAATGAACATTTTAATTGCAGATAAATTTCCGGCTCATTGGACAGAGGTGCTTGCCAAACAAGGCCATCATATTACCTCTAATCCGGCCTTAGATGAAAACACCCTACCCGCCGCGATTAAAGACCAAGAAATTTTAATTGTGCGTAGCACCAAAGTACCAGCCGCCGTCATTGATGCAGCAAATGCACTCAAACTGATTATTCGCGCCGGAGCCGGCACCAACACCATTGATGTCAAACACGCCGCTGAAAAAGGCGTGGCGGTATGCAACTGCCCGGGTACTAATTCCATCGCGGTAGCCGAATTGGCCATGGGCTTACTGTTAGCCTTGGACCGCCGGATTTACCACAACACCAACGATTTGCGCAACGGCGTATGGAATAAAGGCGAATATGGCAAAGCACGCGGTATTTTCGGCCGCACGTTAGGCATTATCGGACTGGGGCATATCGGACAAGAAGTAGCCAAACGTGCCGCGGCTTTCGGCATGAAATTAGTTGCTTATGACCCGTTTGCTAAAGACGAGACATTTACCAAACTAAACGCCACGCGCTACGACGATATTTACACTCTAGCCGCCGTGTGTGACGCCATTACCATTCACTTGCCCGAAACACCGGAAACAAAGGGACTATTTAATAAAAAATTCTTTGATGCGATGAAACCGAGCACGATTTTTATTAATGCCGCACGCGGCGGATTAGTGGTCACCGCTGATCTGGTAGATGCTGTCAAAAATAAAGCAATTAAGGCCGGCTTAGACGTTTATGAAAAAGAACCCAAAGCCACCGATAAAACCTTTGATTACACGCCCTTTGCAGGAGCAGAAAATATATACGGTACGCACCACATTGGCGCTTCTACCGACCAAGCACAAGACGCGGTGGCAGAATGTACCGTAAAAATCATTGATGAATATGCCGCTACCGGCAAATTCTTATACAAGGTGAACTAATGGCTACCGTAAAACCGTTTCGTGGATATCGTCCGACTGCTAACGCAGAACAAATTGCCTGCCCGCCGTATGATGTCATTAACTCACAGGAAGCGCGGGAAATGGCCGCCGGCAATGCCTTATCTTTTCTACATGTAGAAAAACCGGAAATTGATTTGCCGGAAAGCGTAGATTTGTATGACGCGCAAGTGTATGCCAAAGGCAAGGAAAATTTGGAAAAATTTATTGCCGACGGTACGCTAAAACAAGACGAGAAACCGTGCTTTTATATCTACGCGCAAACCATGAACGGACGCACACAATATGGTTTGGTGGCCGCCGTATCGGCCGAAGAATATGACCAAGCTATTATCCGCCGCCATGAACTCACACGCAAGGATAAAGAAGAAGACCGCACCCGCCATGTTGACACCTTATCTGCGACTACGGGTCCTGTTTTCTTAACTTATCCGGACCAGCCGGAAATGAATCAAAAAGTGGCAGAAATTTGTGCCGGAACGCCGACTTACAAATTTACCACTTCCGACGGAATTGGCCACTCTTTCTGGATTGTATCCGATGAAAATACTATTGAGCAAATTATACGGATTTTTGCCAAACTGCCCGTCTTGTATATTGCTGATGGTCATCATCGTTCCGCTTCAGCAGCCAACGTTGCGCGCAAACGCAAAGCGGCTAATCCAAATCATACCGGACAAGAGAGTTATAATTTCTTTCAAGCAGTTATTTTCCCTGCCAGTCAGTTATACATCATGGATTATAACCGTTTGGTAAAAGATTTGAACGGGCTTACGCAAGCGCAATTTTTAGAAAAGATTGCCGAAAAATTTGAAGTACTTCCCACCGGCCAAGCAAAGCCGGCGGCCCGCCATCAATTTGGTATGTATTTGGGTGGCAAGTGGTATACATTAACCGCTAAAGCCGGTACCTTCAACGAACAAGATCCCGTGGATGCATTAGATGTCAGCATTTTACAGCAAAATTTGTTGGCTCCGATACTGGGCATTGGCGATCCGCGCACGGATAAACGCATTAACTTTGTAGGCGGAATACGCGGACTTGATGAATTAAAAAAGAAGGTAGATAATGGAGCTTATCAGGTGGCTTTTTCCATGTATCCTACTTCGATTGAAGAGCTAATGAAAGTAGCAGATGCCCGCTTAATTATGCCCCCAAAATCTACGTGGTTCGAGCCCAAACTGCGCAGTGGTTTAGTTACTTACAAATACTAAATTATTCCCCGCTGGTGTATCGGCGGGGAATAAAAAATTTGCATTTTCTGTAACAGATTTGCTACATTAACAGACAGTTGTTTATTGCTAAAATCGATTTGAATTATTTAAGGAGTAACCCATATGGCAACAAAGAAAAATACCAAAGATACGTTAACAGCAGCCGAAATTAAAGAAATTAAGAAAAATTTAGAAACATTAAAAGCGGACGCGGAAAAACGCTTGAAAGAAAAAAAGAATATGGATATGCCCGAAGCCGAAGTGGGCGATCCGATCGATGTGGCCGGACAAAGTTTAGATAA
>JAZNEO010000255.1:0-2247 GCA_045588685.1 Candidatus Avelusimicrobium sp.
TACGCGAAGCCACCCGCGTCAGCTTTTCTGATTTTTCAAATTCGCAATTAGTTTGCGGGATGTAGTTGCCCGCATAGGCGTAGCGCTAGCTACGTCAAGGGCAAGAGACCGCAAAATAATGGGAATTTGGAAAATGGTTGAGCACAAAGCAACGAAACCCGATACTTTGCGTATCGGGTTTCGTGCGATAATCGTTTCAACCGAAGAAGCCGTTATTATTTGGCTTGAGAAACGGCTACGGCTACCGCCACCGTCGCTCCTACCATCGGGTTGTTGCCCATACCAATTAAGCCCATCATTTCCACGTGAGCCGGTACGGAAGACGAACCCGCAAATTGCGCGTCGCCATGCATACGGCCCATGGTGTCTGTCATACCATAAGAGGCAGGACCGGCGGCCATATTGTCCGGGTGTAAGGTGCGGCCTGTACCGCCACCGGAAGCCACGGAGAAATATTTTTTGCCGTTTTCAATGGCCCATTTCTTATAGGTACCAGCCACCGGGTGTTGGAAGCGGGTCGGGTTGGTGGAGTTTCCGGTAATGGACACGTCCACACCTTCGTGGCGCATAATGGCTACGCCTTCGCTCACATCATCGGCACCGTAGCATTTCACTTTGGCTTTATCGCCGTCGGAGAAAGCTTTTTCGCTGACGATTTTCAGTTCGCCGGTTTTGTAATCATATTCGGTTTCTACAGAAGTAAAACCATTGATACGGGAAATAATGTAAGCGGCATCTTTACCTAAACCGTTTAAGATAACGCGGAGCGGTTCTTTGCGCACTTTATTAGCGGTGCGGGCAATACCGATAGCACCTTCAGCGGCGGCAAAACTTTCATGTCCGGCTAAAAAGCAGAAGCATTTGGTTTCTTCGCGCAGTAACATCGCACCCAAGTTACCATGGCCTAAACCGACGGCACGTTGGTCAGCCACAGAACCGGGGATGCAGAAGCTCTGCAAACCAACACCGATTTTTTCGGCGGCTTCGGCAGCGGTTTTGACACCGGATTTTAACGCAATGGCGGCGCCTACCGTATAGGCCCACACGGCGTTTTCAAAGGCAATCGGCTGAATGCCTTTGACGATTTTTTCCACATCAATGCCTTTGTCCAAGCATATTTTGCGGGCTTCTTCCAAATCCTTAATGCCGGCGGCTTTCAACGCGGCGTTAATTTTGTCAATTCTTCTTTCGTATCCTTCAAATGTAATGGTCATATTTTTCTCCTTGGCTTACTCTTTGCGCGGGTCAATTTTCTTGACAGCTTCGTCAAAGCGGCCATAGGTTTTGACGTTTTCTTCAAAGGCTTTTTTAGCGTCGGTGCCTTTTTTGATAGCGTCCATCATTTTGCCCAAGTTGACAAATTTATAACCAATGATTTCATTGTTCTTGTCTAAACCGATTTCGAGCACATACCCTTCGGCCATTTCCAAATAGCGCGGGCCTTTGGCTTCGGTACCGTACATGGTGCCTACTTGGCTGCGGTGGCCTTTGCCCAAGTCTTCCATACCGGCGCCGATGGGTAAACCGTCGTCAGAGAAAGCACTTTGCGTGCGGCCATAAACAATTTGCAAAAACAGTTCGCGCATGGCGGTATTGATAGCATCACACACCAGGTCAGAGTTTAACGCTTCCAAAATGGTTTTTCCCGGCAAAATTTCCGCCGCCATCGCAGCAGAGTGCGTCATACCGGAGCAACCTAATGTTTCTACTAAAGCTTCTTTAATGACGCCATTTTTTACGTTCAAGGTGAGTTTGCAAGCACCTTGTTGCGGCGCACACCAACCCACACCGTGGGTCAGACCGCTAATATCACTAATTTGTTTGGCTTTGACCCATTTGCCTTCTTCAGGAATGGGAGCCGGATCGTGCTTGGCGCCTTTGCAAACGCAGCACATTTCTTTTACTTCTGGGGTGCATTTTTCACAGCTCATGAAGTTCTCCTAATAGAAAAATAAATCTTACTGTTATATTTTAGCATTTTTTATTTCCATTAGAAATTATACATGTTTTCCATGCCCATGTTGGTATCCCCATACGCGCCGTCCCTAGTCGTTTTATGGGTCATATTCTTACAGATTTGATTTCCCAAAGTCCAATCTTGACTCGCCATACAGCGCACGACATCCTCTTCCCTGTATTCAATACGATAAGATAATTTCCCTTTTGAAGTTCTGTAAGTACATGTCAATCCCGCATTAGAGTGTTCTTCCGCTGCCCCCGTGAACAATGTACAAAAATAATCACCAT
>JAZNEO010000256.1:0-1868 GCA_045588685.1 Candidatus Avelusimicrobium sp.
CCCGCTGTTTTTTTACTGCGCCCAATGCCGATACGCTCCCCGTAATGGGCCACGTTTTCTTCAATTAGGGCCAAGTAAATTTGCGCGCGCCGCTTATAATCAAGCGGCGTGATTTCTTTTCCGCAAAGACCGTCTGCAATATCGCGGAAAATATACGGGTTTCCTACCGCCGCCCGTCCAATCAGTAGCCCGGCACATCCGGCCTTAAAAAATTTTCGTGCCGTTTCCGCGCCATTAATACCGCCATTACCAAACACCGGAATTTTAACCGCCGCACATACCGACGCCAATGCTTCCAAATTGGGCTCTCCGCTGTGTACATCTTCGGCCGCACGCGCATGCATCATGACCGCGCTGGCTCCCTCACTTTCTGCCACGCGGGCCAATTCCGGCCCTAAAATCGTGGTGCGTTTTAAGGCAATACGCGTTTTGAGTGTCACCGGTACTTTTACTGCTTTTACGGCGGCAGCTATCAATCGTCCCAAGTGAACCGGGTCTTTCATCAGCACACACCCGGCCCCGGCTTTATTAATTTTTTTCACCGGGCATCCGGCATTAATATCAATTATATCTGCCCCGCGTGCTTCAGCGGCGCGGGCGGCTTCGGCAATGGTATTTTCATCGGAACCGAAAATTTGCATGGAAACGGGTTTTTCGCGCGGATCAATTTGCAACATGCGCGTACTGCGCGCATTGCCATAATGCACCGCGTGCGCTGACACCATTTCCGCACACACTACGCCGGCTCCGCCGCGCAAACATAACGCCCGAAACGGCCCGTCCGTTACCCCTGCCATAGGAGCAAGCCATAAATTGTTCGGGGCCACAAAACTGCCTATTTTTACGGGACCAATCTCACTCATTGGCTTACCCTCCAACGCCCTCCGGTTGGTTTTTCTACCGGTTTGTTACCGGCCAGGCACAGACGAAGTACTGTGCTCATTTCCACTTGCGTATTTTTAAATTCCAGCGAATCAATAAATCCGTCATGCCCGGCCCCGCCGGCCAGTAAATGATCCGTTACGGCTACGCGGTAAGTGGCCATTAAAGAAAGCGGTTTATCCCCTACATATATGGAAGTAATTTTAGGGGGATTGGTTTGCGTGGTATAGCGCACTTTCAGCCCGGAAATTTGCGCAAAATTATCCGGCACTAATAACCCTTCTTCCAACGCCCGTTTTAACGCGGCTCCTTTAATGGTAAGATAGGTGACGTGGTCCGAATAAGGATATACTTTATATAAATCATATTGGGTTACCGTGCCGGCAGGTAATTGGTCGCGCAAAGAGGAAGCATTCAGCACCGCGGCATCGGCTTTGGCCCATTTACGCAAACAATCTGCCGCCCAATTTCCCAAATCAGATTCTCCATCCAATTTCCCGGTCAAAGCCTGTTCCGTTTTGCCCACCGGACGGCTCATTTGACTGCGGACTGTTCTTCTAAACTCCGCAATTTGCATCGCCACGGCTTCATCTTCCCCAAAATCCCGCTTGTATAAAACCACATCTTCAAATTGCGTATAAGCAATTTCGCCATTTTTTTGAAAGAATAATTGGATGCGTCCCACACTATCTAAACGAGAGCCGGGATATACCAGTAGCGTATGTTTGAGACGGTTTACCTCGGCTTCTTCGCGGTTCATATTCGAGCTGATAATCACATCTATTCCGTCCACTTCTTCAGCTAAATCCGTAGCGGTAAAAACGCCTTTTTCCATTTGCGTATCCAATGCCGCCAGCACCACTATAGCTTGAGCTCCTTTTTCTTTAAGTACTTGTATAGCTTTGCGAGTAGCTTCCGCTTCCGGCAAAATTTTTAGACCACCGAGTCGGTGTTTGCCTTTGAGGGCTTGTGTGCTTACCAGTCCA
>JAZNEO010000257.1:0-1779 GCA_045588685.1 Candidatus Avelusimicrobium sp.
GGACATCCCCGATATATTGTTCGGTATGCGTCCAATAATAATACAAGCTAAACACCGCCATTACCAAACACACTACTGCGCTGTACACCAAGATATGGCCAATTACCACATCCCACTCTAAAAGACCCAGCGGTTGCAAAATATAGTGCCAATCCCCTTTTACCGTACCGGGGGCAAAATTACTCATCATATCCGAGGAGGTTAACGGCAAGCTCATGGCCCGGGCATCCGCCGCATAAATTCCCGCTCCGTATAACGTGGTAGCCAACCAATACAACAGTAGCGGCAAGAGATAACGTCCGCCCCGCAAACGTAAAGCCCCCACACATAAGGCCAACGGAATCATCGTTTCCATGGCGTTTCCGGAAGCATAACACCACCATTGCCACCCAAACCGACACCACACCCGATGTGAAAATTCGTGGGTCATATAATTGGGCAGATATACCAGTACATTATCGAGTAGTCCTCTCATCAATCCTTGATAGGCATGGGCACAGCCCCACCCAATGGCCACCAAACAGCCTAGCACACTCCAAAAGTCCCACCGAAAATAAATACAACTTTGCCGGTATGGGTCTATCCAAGATAATAGCTGTTTCATGTGTGGTAATATACCTCCTGCCAAGCGCTTAACTGATTTGCGCCAATTTAGTGAACAATTCTTTCTGCTCTTTGCTTAAACTACGCGGTACGTCAATGGTCAGCGTGACATACAAATTGCCCTTGCTGTTAAGTCCTTTGCCGCTGAGTTTTAATTTTTTCCCGGCATGCGTGCCGGCAGGCACTTTGACTTGTACCGGGCCGTCCAAGGTGGGCACATAAATAGTGCCGCCCAAGGCCGCTGTCCATGGCATCAAAGTCACCTGCGTATGCAAATCATCCCCTTCTAAACGATAAGTCAAATGCGGGCGGATTTTAATGGTTAAATACAAATCTCCGTTGCCGCGCTGGGTCGGGTTTCCGTATCCTTTTAGTTTAATACGCTTTCCTTCTCCCACACCGGCCGGTAATTTCACGGTTACGTTGCGGCCGTTGGGCAAAGTTAATTGCATCTGTCCGCCCCGGTGGGCATCTTCTAAATTTAAGGTCAGTTCCGCTTCGGTATCTCCGCTACGCTGACTGCCACGCGCCGCCGCGCCGCCGAAACCTTGCATGCCTCCCATCCCGCCAAAGCCGCCTAGTCCTCCAAAAATACTTTGGAAGAAATCACTAAAATCAGCGCCGCCGAAATTGCCGCCGCCGTTCGAGCTAAAATTATAATAAGTGTTTCCGTTCCCGCCGCTATATTGCTGATATCCGCCGCCAAACGGATTTCCGCCATAAGAAGAACGTCCTCTTCCGGTGGCACCTGCTCCGCCGCCCCGGGCATAATTTTGATATCCTTCTTGGCCGACTTGGTCATAAATGGTACGTTTCTGTTTATCTGATAATACCGCATAAGCTTCATTGACATCTTTGAATTTTTCCGTCATCGCGGCTTTTTCGGATTCAGGATGCAAATCCGGATGATATTTGCGCGCGGCGGTTTTGAATGCTTTTTTTATTTCGGCATCTGTTGCATTTTTACTGACACCTAAAATTTTGTAATAATCTTTATATTCTGCCATAATTTTTCCCCCTTCTTTTTCTTTATTTTATATAATTTACAGAGAAAGGAAAACTGCTTGCGAAAAAATATTTACAAAGTATTTTTTTTTAAGTATAATAAATAGGTAGTCAGAAACAATTTATTCGCCCTTAGCTCAATGGTGGAGCGACCGGCTGTTAACCGGTAGG
>JAZNEO010000258.1:0-1792 GCA_045588685.1 Candidatus Avelusimicrobium sp.
AGTATTTCCCAATTTCCACATAGTTTTTCTTGGCTTACATTAGTACCCTTACCACAAGGTTCGCCGATGCGGAAGTATTCGTTAGGGGAATTCCTATGATTTTTCTTCCGGATTATTTCTGCGGATTTAAGGTATTCTTGAACCTTATCCCCAGCTATCAGATGAAATAATATTTCGTCCCAATTCCCTTCTTTATCCTTGTAATACAACGCTTCTTTATGTCTACAAATTTTAATATGTTCTGGTTGTATTCTTTGGATTGATACAAAACAATAAATAACATCGGTCAAATTGCGTTCTTCTATTTTTCCGATGGGCCAAAATGTATGTTTTCCATATGGAGATTTGCTATCTCGTTGCGGCCATAAAAAACCGTTGCTAGTGGTTTTTACTTCGATACGTTTGCAGATAGTTTTCTTTCCTACTTCCTTATAGGCGATAATATCTGTATTTTTTGAATTACCGGGGGTAACAATTGCAGTCCATCCCAGCTCCGTTAGACGCATTAACACTGCATAAGTCCCCCGGAGTCCTAAAGATTGTGTGTCTTTGTGTTTTCTCATATTTTGTTCTCCTGTACGTGTATTTAGCATTACTTATGCGCTAAATATCAAGTAAATTGTAAAAAACTATTCCGACAATCCTTTGTCGCTTTTTATTATTAGAATAATAGAAATAAAAAGGCGGCAATCTTTTCGGGTAGCTGAGAACCGACCCAAACGATATGCCGCCTGCCCACTCCGTGAAGGGTGTGCAAAAAGCGACTTCGTTTTCGTTTCTCAGCTCGCCGAATGTCGGCGGGGCTATGCCAGACGCATAACGCCAAAAACAAGTCTTAAAACTCAAATTGTTCTACAACATTTATATTATAACTTTTTTCTTAAAATGAAGAAGGTTATTGATTTGTTTAATTATTTGGGTGGCATTATTGTTTTTCGTCGGAAACTAAAAACTATATGAATTTCTATTTTAAATTTCCCGCCGACGTTTGCTATTTATGAAAAAATGTATCAAAATGAATCGATAAATTCAAAAAGGAGGAGATAGTATGTATAAAATAATTAAAGTCGAACAATTAAAATCGTATAAAAACAACGCACGGACACATAGTAAAAAACAAATTCGTCAAATCGCCAGTAGTATTAAAGAATTTGGTTTTACAAATCCGGTTCTTGTTGATGCAGAAAATACTATTTTAGCTGGGCATGGAAGAGTAGCGGCTGCTAAACTGTTGGGGCTTACGGAAGTGCCATGCGTGTGTATTGAGCATCTTACACCCGCCCAAAAAAGGGCATATATTTTGGCCGATAATCGTTTGGCGGAGTTATCCGGCTGGGATGAAAAACTAGTGAAGATAGAACTGGAAGAAATAAATCGGTTAGATTGTGATTTAGACCTTACTTTGACGGGGTTTGAAACGCCGGAAATTGATAATTTCTTGCAACCGGATGTGAAACAAATCCCGGAGAAGGCCGATTTTCTAGTTGCCGATATCCCGCCACGTACTCATCCCGGAGATTTGTGGCAGTTGGGGCCGCATAAACTGTTTTGTGGGGACGCGACAAAGCCGCAATCTTACGCTATTCTCCTTGGCAACGAAAAAGCTCACCTGATTGTAACGGATGCTCCTTACAATTTATCCCGCGCAGAAATTAGGAAAACTGGCCCTAAGGAGAATTTTGCCATGGCGGCGGGAGAAATGAGCCAAGGCGAGTTTACGCAATTTTTATTCGGTGTCTTCACGCTTCTTGTCCAATATAGTACTCCCGGCAGTCTGCATTACGCGTTTATG